>JALUUH010000026.1 GCA_027021445.1 Gammaproteobacteria bacterium | reverse complement strand
CGCAATTGCAGCAAATCAATTTTCAGTTCCAACATCTACTGAAGAAGCAACTACATTTAACGATATCAGTTATGCACTACGTGCTGGCATTCAATGGTAAATGAAAGGATGAATTAAATTTTAACCAAGGACACCCCAGTCATAGCTGATACCCATATAAGCTGTAAAAACTGTGAAGCATCTTGCTGCCGCTTAGAAGTCATACTCTTCACTGATGCAAGCATACCCCAGCAATTTATTGAAACAGACCGTTGGGGTAGCACGCGCATGGCTAGATTAGAAGATGGCTGGTGTGCTGTTTTGGATAGAAATACAATGCGTTGCACAATCTATGAAAACCGACCACTGATCTGTAGGGAACTTGAAATGGGCGGTCATGAGTGCATTTCTATTCGTGCAGAATATTCATTATAATTTTATTATCTTAGTTTTTTGGCAAGCTACGGCAATTTAGAAAGATCAAATTGTGTTGAGTGTCGATGGTTTCCAGCCGTGTTAAACCTGCATTATCAATTTTCAGTCGATAAATAGCGCTCAATGGCGCACTTAACTGTCGAGCAACAATTGCTCGGTTCACTCCGGCATGTGCAACAATGAGTATATGCTGTCCAGTATATTGGTCACAAGCCTGTCTATAGGAACGGTTAACTCGATCACTGAAAGCTTGCAAATTTTCCGCACCAAATGGCCGAGCATGTACGGGGTCTGCGTAAAAAGATTCAAATTCTGCTGGATGTTCTTGTTTAATTTCTTCTTTACTACGACCTTCCCAGGTTCCAAAACCTACTTCCTTAAGATCATCGATTATCTCAACGGGACGCTCGTACTTTTTTGCAAGCGCGTGAGAAAATTCGAGGCAGCGTTTTAATGGCGAACTAATAATGACATCCCATGGGCAGTCATTACCCACCGCATCCCACATTTGCTGCCAGCCTTTTTCAGTTAATACGTCATCCACACCTGAACCACGATAACGACTACCGCCTAATGGCTCACCATGCCGAATCAAATCAATGGTAGTTTTCATTTTCAATGATTAACCTAAGCGCAAAATGAAACGCGTATTCTAAGCGGTATTATCTAAAGGAGTGGCGCCATTTTGGCACTCAGTTTTCCTGCCTCTTTAGTAGCGGAACCCCCTAATGCAAACCCGATGAGTTTGTCTGACGGATTATAGCAAAGCGCCTTAATCCCACTCTCTGTTTCTTCTATTTTCCATTCACCCTCTGTAGGAGGTGGGGCAACCACTGATATAGGGTAAGCCGGTGTTTTTAGTAAAACAGGCATCGTTGGATAACTAATTTCTGTGACATTCCCTGCCAGCGTTTGTGCGAGCACTCTTGCGCCGCGCATAATAGGCATGATAAAGGGTAAAACAAACCCTTCTACCTCTGCACAATCACCGATTGCGTATATATTATCAACAGAAGTTTTTAATGTTTTATCGACCACAATACCTCGATTAATTTGCAGACCTGATTTTGCTGCCAAGGTAATATTGGGTTTAAGCCCCACGGCTGATAATACAACGTCACCGGTTATTCGTTTACCATTATCTAGCGAGACCTGGTATTCACCATTATATGTATCTACCGAAGTAACACTAGTGCTCGCTAACCATTGTATATTTAATGCGACCAGGCTTTGGTGTAATTTTTTACCCACAATCTGCGGAATCAAATTTCCTAGCGGCCAGGCATTTCGATCTACCACCGTCACTTCAAACTGAGCATGCGCCAAATCATTCGCAAACTCAGAACCGATAAGTCCGCCGCCTAGTATTATAATTTGTTTTTTTTCATCAATGGCATTGCGAAATTTTGCGTAATCATCAATATTGTTAACAGTCAGCACATCATTCACTGCATTTCCAGTGAGCGGAGGACGAAAAGGATTTGCACCAACTGCCAGTACTAGCTTTTGATACGCAATTTTTTCGTCACCATGTATTATCTCTTGTGTAATAGTGTTTAATAAACTTACATCAGTGCCGGTAAAAATATCAATATTCAACTGCTTTGCCATATTCTGACTGCTGGCGGTTAGCAGCGTTGTTGCATTTTTATTTTTTGCAAAAGCATTGGACAACATGGGTTTAGAATATGCGCCACCCGCATTAGCAGTGAGCATTATTAGCGGTGTATCAGCATCAAGCTTACGAAATTCTCGCGCTACTGAATAACCCGCCATACCACTGCCAATGATGACAATAGGCTTCATGTTTATGACATTTCTACCATTTCAAAATCTTGTTTGGAAACACCGCAATCAGGACAATTCCAATCGTCTGGGATGTCATCCCAAGCGGTGCCAGCCTCAATTCCATCAGCGGGTAAGCCCATTTTCTCATCATAAATAAATCCACAGACTAAACATTGCCACTTTTTCATATCAGTTCTCCTAAATAATTGCTTTGAGTATGATTAGTTTTTAATTTTATTCAAGGTATCACGGTAATGATTAGCATGTCGCTCTTCGACTCTTGTTAGCGCATCAAATCGTTTAGCGGCCTTTGCAAGCAACAGAGCCGTGGAAAACTGCTCTGCATGTTCTTGTGACTCAGCGATTTGCTCATCAATCTCCTGCACAGCACGGTCATTTTTTTCCTCTAATGCAGTATGACGGAAAGCTGGGTACATTTCAGTATACTCATGGGTTTCACCCTCAATCGCCATTTCTAGCATTTTTTCCACGGTCAAGCTCTCAGCAGGATACAATAAATCCAAATGACTAAAAGCATGTGCGGTTTCTTGCTCTGCCGTTCGTTCAAATACCTCGGCCACCTCAATGGCCCCCAGCGCTCTGGCGCGACGTGCAAAAAAAAGATATTTTCGATTAGCCATAGACTCACCCGCAAACGCGGCTTCAAGGTTTTGGATAGTTTTACTAACAGATTTTTCGGTCATGATTTAGCTCCTTTGGATGGTCCTAGATTCCGCCGAGATAGGCCGTCACAAATGCGCACTTCAATTCGCCCAACTGCGATTCTAGGATGATATTTGAAATCTCATGGATCTCATGGAAATAAGTGTAGCTTCCTACTATAATTCAATCCAATTGATAGTATTAAACATATTAATAGATAAAATCGATTTATGAATATGCCCTCAATACGCCAGTTGCAATACTTACTTGCCCTCGTAGAGCTATGTCACTTTGGAAAAGCAGCAAGCCGTTGTTTTGTAACACAATCAACCCTAAGCACTGGAATCCAAGAATTAGAGCATGCACTTGGAATCATGTTATTCGAACGCACCAAGCGCAAAGTTATACCCACTCCAATGGGTTTGAAAGCAGCGGATACCGCTCGCCAAATTCTTAAATTGTCCGCGCAATTGCTAGAAGATGCACAATCGGGCCAGGAACCACTCACCGGTGCGCTTCGTATGGGGATAATTCCTACCATAGGCCCATTTTTACTGCCTAAAGTTTTACCCGCTCTTCGGCAAAGCTATTCCAAGCTGGAACTTTATTTAGTAGAAGATCAAACTAAAAATCTGATTGACCGACTCAATGCAGCTGATCTAGATTGTGCAATCCTTGCGCTGCCCTACGAAATAAACACACTGGAAAGTTTTATTTTTCATTCAGAGATGTTTTGGATTGCACTACCTAAAAACCATCAACTTGCGCTACATGAACCGATTCCATCCATTGATCTACCGGCAGATGAATTATTATTGCTCGAAGAAGGGCATTGCTTGCGCGAGCATGTACTCAGCGTTTGCCATCGCACTGCAACGCAGCAAAAACCAAGCTTTCAAGGCACCAGCCTTTACACACTCATCGAGATGGTCTCAAGCGGACTCGGTATCACATTTTTACCCGCAATGGCCTTAGGTTCCAATTTGATTTCAGCCGAAAAAATCGCACTAAGAGCCCTAGCAGAAACAGGGCCTCATAGAAATATCGCCTTGGTTTGGCGTGCCACTTATCCACGTAAAGGCAATTTGAAATTGCTCGGGAAAAGTTTACGAGAACTGACGAGTGCTTAAGGAGGCAACGTGGCTTTGGTTTATTTCGATAAGCAATGCACTGTGCTCAGCCTCCTGCTCGTGTGCAGCAGGTGTTTGTTGCGATAATGCTGCAGCCAATACCAATACCACGATAAGCAGTCCCGCTTCCAGCCACAGGCTTCGGCGGAAAAAATGTAGTGGATTACTACGCCCACGCGCAACGATAAACTCTGGTATTGGAATGAAGGTAGCTGGAATAGGCTGTCCCATTTCAGCCTGAATAGATGGCACATAAGCATAACGATTGAGCGCACCAAGACCGGCCATAAAAACGACAAAGACAATTTTAACAAATAATATCTGCCCAAAGAGGGATTGCCATAAGCCTGCAATATTGCCCAATAAAATCCACGCATTGTAAACTCCCGGCACAACCACTAATGCGAGAGCGATACCTGCTAATGTCGACATTTTCAAACTGACTTCAGCGATAACATCTGGCGCCCTGGTTCCGGCTGATTTGACTAAATAAGGCAAAATAACCAGCGCACTTATGATAATAATTCCACCCCATAACAGAGCACCGAGTATATGAACTGAGTTGATGATATTTAGCAATGAAAAAACACCATCCTCACCTGCGTGCCCAGACGCACTTAACGTGAAAACAAAGACAATGATAGCAGCCAGTGATGCATAAACGGATTTTTGGGATTCAAAATGAAGCCAATGGATTACCCATAGTGAAATTAACAACACCAGGGCAGTCATTCTATACATCCAAAGCTTGCCATACATTGTATTAAAAATAGTCGTCGTCAGTAATGGTATCGCCTCTGTTAAAGGAACTTCGGCCATCGCAGCCGTGCGTAAGGCCAGGCCAGCGAGACTGGTCAGTAACAATAAGCCAATACATACTGCCAATATCACCCACAAATTGACCCGCAAGCCGACCACAATAGTTCGTGTTTCAGTCTTCGTATTACTCGGAATAATCCATAAATAATAGGCGATAATACCCATTGCAATGACTAAGAAAAGCAGCTCGGCTGTCTTATTTACAACGATGTAGCTAGAAATATCCACTGCTTGATTCGCTCACACGGTTATTTGATTGAAAAGAAATACTCATTTTTCATCTTATGACCGTCCGTTGCGACAATTCTCCAAGTAACTTTATATTTTCCCGCAGAAAGCGGCGGTAATATGGCCTCTAAGGTTTTTGCATTGTTGCCTTGGTGTGCGGGTTTTTCGGACTTCACTGGATTATCATCCAGGTCAAAAACACGAATACTACTGAATGCTGACTCTACAGGCTTATTAAATGTAAGCAAGATCGACTTTGGCGCTGTCTCCACAGACTCGTTAGCCGCTGGAGCAGAGGAAACCAACTTAGCATGTGCCGCCACATAATTAGGCCACAATAAGAAACAAGCAATAACAATAATTATTCTATTCATACTTTGAATATTCATGATTCATACCTTTCTGATCTTGGTTAACATTCAATTTTCTAAAAGATAGCATGTCTATTGGAAGAACTCGACATACTATAAATATCGAATTTTCAGCATATTTCCGATTTTATGTAAGTACCTTAATGTGCGCGATTTTTTGGTACTCACAATCAATATCCTCGCACCAAAACACTATGCCATAATCCTCTTAATGCAATCCACTATATCTGTTATGCTGAATGGCTTAGATAGCATACCATCAGCTCCTTGACGCATCACCCGGTTTCTTATCTCTTCATCATTATGACCGGTTAACACGACTACTTTTGCCCTGGGCGTTTTAGCCATTTCGGTAAAACGATCCAATACAGCATAACCTGACATTTCTGGCATATTGAGATCAAGCAATACCAAATCAAAGTCTTCTTTTTCATATAAACCTATCGCCTCTACTGGAGACAGTACAGAAGTTGAGTTTTCATAACCAACAACTTCCATAATTTCTTGCAACAAATAAAGATTCACAGGCTCATCATCGACGATTAATATTTTTGTCGCACTTATATTTTTAGTATTCATCAACCAAGTACTCCACGCGGGTATTCAGCACCTACTATTTATAATCTAAATAATTTTTAAGGTACGTAAATACATCTCGATTTTTTTCTAAATGTCCACAATAATATATCGGTTTAATAACACTTGTTTTGTAGTATTTTTTTGGAGACTTTCGATAAAAAAGCGACTTTTTGAACATTCCGCGTGGGCAATGAAAAATTGGCGTAACACTAAATACCGTCGCACCAATATTAATTTATTGTGCAAAGCTTGCAACGACTCAGCTGTTGAGATCTGAAGCAAAATCTAAACGCACTGAACCGTTACAAATTTCGAGTCTATTTTACATGAATGGTAATTTTTTCTGAAATCACAGGTCGTTGATGTGGTATATGTTTTTTGTCGCCCAAGATAAGTTGCAAGGTATGCTGCCCTGGGTCAAGCATTAAGATGGTTTCTGTTTGCCCACCGCCAAAATGCTTGACTTGTTTTCCCATCGCCTTTGTCATATCCGGTAAGGATTTTCCGTTCACCAATAAATGATGATGTCCGGTATTTTTTTTATCAATTCCAGCAGGTGCGACTCCCATACCACTAAGCCCGAACTTAACCTTAAACGGACTCGATACCACCTCACCATTTTGCGGAGAAATGATATATACCCTCGCATCGGGTGGAGCGGGCGTTTCACCGGCTATTGCAACGCCAATCACCGACAACATCACTAATATACCCATTCGATTAATCATTGTTTAATTTTCCTTTTGCTATTTCCTTAATACCTGAGTAATTTACTGTATATGGAAAAATGAAAAATTACAATCCACGCTCACAAACTTATCCTTGCTGAACAAGCACAGTCTTTTTAGTTATCCTTTTATGCAACATTCGACCGTAGCATCGATGTCCAACTCAGCCGTTTACGGTATAAAATCGAATCCGACCCCAAACAACCACTGTTGATTAAAACTATTCGCAACGGCGGCTACTTGTTTACTGCAACAGTAGAAATCATCCCATGCGATTAATCCCAAACAGCCTTATAGGACGCACAATTTTCATTCTTATTCTAGGTGTATTAATCATCGCAAGTGACATCGCATTGATATACACCTTGCTGTTGAGTGAAGAGCAAACCGCACTTAATTGGCTAATAGTAGCTATCGTGGTGATTGTATGTCTCATCATTATTGCCTATATTATTTCACGCCAGCTTATTACTCCACTCAAACAACTTTCGATTGGCGCAAAAAGAGGGCGATTTCTAATTTAGTAGAAAACGCCATAAAGTTCGGCGCACAAGCGCAGGTTGAATTGCTAGAATTTAATGAAAAGATTGTACTTAAGATTGTAGATGAAGGCCCAGGAATTCCGCAACAAGAAGTTAAAAATGTATTTCTGCCTTTTTACCGAATAAAAAAGTCGCGCAACCGAGAAACGGGTGGAGTAGGTTGGTGAATGCGCTACGCCATGAAGACGATTGCATCCATGCAGTCGTCTTCATGGTGTCCAACTGAGGATTTTAGGATAATCCGCTCATTTAGAAAGCCTTTTATCCAGCCTAATTCAGTACTCCATCAACTAAAGAAGTTTTCAAATAAAACCGCTAACATTTAGTAGATATACAGAAAATCGCCTGCCTAACAACAGGGTTTTAAGTGACAACCGAAAAACATGCAGGATTACAGTTTTTAGTAAAGGGTGAGCAATGAAATTTTTGGACTGATCCTTCAATAATTGAATAATAAATCGCTCCTTATGAATAAGATTCAGAAAATACTAATAGTCTTCTCTCTCGCCACTATTTTAGTATTCATGAGCGCTGCCTGGCACTATCAAAAGAAATTAAGCTTAGATGCACAGCTTCGTCTACAAGAACACTTTTACTTGATACTAAGTACAACCCATCTCGCAGTGACATCCTGGGCGAATGAAAGAAAACTAGAAACCCAACGTTGGGCTGAAGACGACCTACTTTTACAAACGACTAAAAAATTATTGTATTTAGACCCTTCGAATCTTGCATCAAACCCTGCTCAAATAACGCTGCGACATTGGCTACGCCCTATTATTCATAAACATGGATATTTAGGATATTTCATTATTGGTCCAAACCAACTAAATTTAGCATCAAGCAGAATTCAAAACATTGGTGATAAGAACTTACTCTCTGAACAAAAGCTGTTTTTTGAAAAAATATGGTCAGGTGAAACAGCGATAAGCTTACCTTTAAAGTCTGATGTTGATCTCATTGATAATGATGGACGTAAAAAAAAGAACTTACCCACTATGTTTGTAGGTGCTCCTATTTTTAATGAAGCACAAGAAGTAATCGCAGTATTTACATTTCGAATAAATCCCCTGAACAAATTTAGTGACCTGTTTAAACTTAAAGATCCGCGCAAATCGGAAAAAAAATATGCTTTTGATCGCAGCGGAATATTACTCAGTGACTCAATACGCGATACTAAGCAAGAACGTGATAGCTCGAGTTCAGAAAGCATACTCAATTTAACAGTCAGAAACCCGAAACTTCAAAAAAACACCTTCGAAATGTTTTTGGATTATGTCAATTATCAAGGAGTTCCGGTCATTGGGAGTTCGCTTTGGGATGATGGTTTGAATATGGGCATTGCCGTAGAACTCAACAAAAATGAAGCATTTAAGGCCCTTGAGAAAGAAAAAAACCATGTCATATTTGCCGCAATATTACTTATTTTAGTGACTATTTTTGGTGGAGCACTCACCCTGTTTTATCTGCTTTCAGCGCAACAAAAGCAATTAAAAGAAAGCGAAGAAAGAGCAAAAACCGTGATGAATACGGTTATCGAAGGAGTCATCATCTATGATATATCAGGCATAATAAAATCGGCTAATTACGCTGCCGAATCTATTTTTGAATACAATAACATCGAATTAATCGGCGCTAATATTCGCAAACTTATATCCGTAGCTCACTTAGCAGAAAAAGAACGAATCAATCCGCTTTACAATCCATTATTAAACCTCTGTAATCCACAGAGCAAGGGAAGCAGGCGCGAACTCATCGGGCAAAAACAGGACGATACACTATTACCTGTTGAATGGACTATAGCGCTTACAGAAAACCATTCCAGCCACTTGTTTACAGCAATAATTAGAGATCTGACGGATCAAAAACATAAAGAAAGAAAGTCGTTAATTAAAGACGCCGCACTCGAATCTGCGCTAAATGCGATCTTGGTGATTGATAATCAAGCGGCTATAACTTATGTCAATCCTTCAATGTTAAACCATTGGAAGCTGAGTAGTAGAGATGAAATCATAGGTCAATCTACCTCTATCTTGTTAAAGGACAAAAGCAAAACTGAACAGATACACATAGCCGTTACTCAACATGGTTCATGGACAGGAGAATTAGAGGCTGTGCGCAAAGATGGTTCCTGTTTTTATATACGTTTATCAGCAAGTGCGATAAAGGATAGCTCGAACAATATTGTGAGCCTAATGGGAATTTGCGAAGATATCACGGAGCAAAAACGCGCGGAAGAAAAGATGTTAAAAGCTAAAGAATCTGCCGAAAAAGCGAATCAGTCTAAAACCGAGTTTCTGACTAAAATAAGTCATGAATTGAGAACCCCATTAAATGCCGTTATTGGGTTCTCTCGACTGTTTGAGCTAGATAATACGTTGACCGAAGATCAACATTTACAAGCCAATGAGATTACCAAAGCTGGAGAACATTTGGTTAATCTGATCAATGACTTACTTGACCTTGCAAAAATTGAAGCGGGAAAAATGTCGCTCTCTAATGAAATGTTAAACCTCAATAATTTGCTTAATGAATGTGAATCATTAATTAGGCCTTCGCTCTCAACTAATAATCTAAAACTGACACTGGACATTGAAAAATGCGGAGACTGTTGCATTTACGCAGATCCCATCAGACTTAAACAGGTTTTGTTAAATATTCTATCTAATGCAGTGAAATACAACTCTATTAATGGAAGCATTAATATTCACTGCGAACAGGTTAGCAAAACCTGTGTGCGTATTAGTATTGCAGATACCGGAAAAGGCATAGTTGCTGATAACCAGCACAAAATTTTTGATCGTTTTGATCGCTTAGGTGCTGAGCAAAGTAAAATAGAAGGATCTGGAATTGGGCTGATGATTTCAAAGCAAATCATAGAAATGATGAACGGGAGGCTTGGTTTTGAAAGCAAGCCTGGAGAAGGCAGTACATTTTGGATAGAAATCGCTTATAACGCTAAATTCAATTGCAAAGAAAGTCAAAATGCCTTAGCTAGACCTGTCGAAAAAGAAAGCCCTTACACGGATGAAATTTCAATTCCACGTCATGCCAATATACTTGTAGCTGAAGATAATGCGGTTAATCAGCTTGTTATACGCAAACAATTAAAACGCGTTGGCTATGACAATGTTACTTTTTCTATCAATGGAGTTGAAGCACTGAGTTTGTGGCAACGCAAACCCTACGACATATTGCTAACCGATATCAATATGCCTGAAATGGATGGTTACGAACTTGCAAAAAACATTCGTGAACAAGAGCGCACAACAGACAATGCCCTAACTATTGTAGCAATCACTGCAAATGCAGGAAATATAGAAAAAGATTTTTGTCTGGCGACGGGAATGAATTTTTTCATTTCCAAGCCTGTGGATATTGATATTTTGAAAAAATTACTGGATGATTGGGAATATAATAATTCTAAACTCCGTCGTTAAGTTCTCGGTGGTAAACACAATACCAAGATACATTAAACTCGTGAATACAAGGGGCGATCATGGACATAGAAGGCTGGATGGTCAGGAACATGGAAAGCATTCTTTGGGTTATAGAAATACTATGGGTCGGCGGCGTATTATCAATTATAGTTTTCTATTTTGTCATCAAACGAAAAGTCAAACTGAATAAAAACAAGCAATCTTCTGACACTAATAAATAAGCCTGTGACTCGATATAGAGTCAATGCGAATGATCACCCTGCGGATGAGAGTGATCACCTGCTGACGAGGGCATAATTTCACCCGTCGTTGTCATCGTTAACTTACCGTGTTTCACTCCGCGTACACTCACTAACTGATCCGCTAAACTTTGCAAGATACTCCCTCTGCCTTTTACCACAAGTACTTCAAGACAATTATTATGGTCTAGATGCACATGTAACAAGGAAATAATTTCACCCGTAAAAGAGTGCTGAAGATGGGTTAACTTTGCAGATAAATCACGTGTATGATGATCATATACCATCGTAATAGTACCCACAGTTTCTTTATCCGAATGCCATTCTTCATCCACCATGTGCTCTCGAATTAAATCTCGAATGGCCTCTGATCGATTTTTATATCCACGCTTTGAAATTAATTCGTCAAAATGAGTTAGCAACTCCTCATCAATGGAAACACCAAATCGAACCAATTCAGACATTTTTTATCACCTTTAGTTTATAACAGCACATTTTCGATACCGCCTTTTATTGCTTTGCCAACAAATTCTTTTTGCCAATCTTCACCCAAATATTTATTCGCAAGTTCGACAACAATATAGTCTGTTTCTAATTGAGCATCACCAGCAATATCATCTGAATATCTCGATAGGCCTTGCATACAAGCTGGACAAGAGGTCAGTATCTTAACCTCGCCGCTAAATGGCTTATTTCCTTCCCGTAAGATACTTACGCCTTTTTCCAACTCTTCTTTTTTTCTAAAGCGCACTTGTGTTGCCACATCAGGCCGTGCAACCGCAAACGTGCCCGCCTCACCACAACAACGATCGGACAAAATAACATTCGCGCCTAATAAGGATTTGCTCGCATCAATCGGATTATGCGTTTTGAAAGGCGTATGACATGGGTCGTGATACAGGTATTGAACCCCCTCTACACCTGCAACCGATACATTCCTCTCATGCAGGTATTCATGAATATCAAGCAAACGACAGCCAGGGAAAATTTTATCAAACTCATACTTTAATAACTGATCCATGCACGTCCCACAAGAAACGATCACCGTTTTTATATCCAAATAATTCAAAGTATTTGAAATACGATGAAACAACACTCTGTTATCAGTCGATATTTTTTTACCTTTAGCCTCGTCGCCCCCCGATGTTTGCGGGTAACCGCAACACAAATACCCCGGTGGCAATACAGTTTGCGTACCGGTCTCATACAGCATCGCTAATGTCGCAAGAGCAACTTGACTGAATAAACGTTCCGACCCACATCCCGGAAAATAAAACACCGAATCTGAGTCGTCATCAACCTTACTAGGGTCTCGCAAAATGGGAATTGTTTTATTGTCTTCAATATTAAGCAATGCACGTGTGGTCTGTGAAGGAACACGTGCAGGTAAGGGGCGTTTAATAAAGTTAATAACTTGAGTTTTAAGCTCTGGTTTGCCGGTTGTTGATTCAGGAGTTTTTTTTGTGGGCAATAAACCAAAACGCTTTGCTGTGTAATGCCCAGCGCGCTGTAGCTTAAACCCCCACTCAATAACCCCTCTACGCATTAGTTTAATCGTAGCGGGGTCCGTTATATTGAGAAAAGCCATCGACATTTGTGTACCCAAATTAACTCTTTTCTGTCCGCGCGCATTTAATATATTTCGCATACGGGTTGTTACGTCCCCGAAATCAATATCAACGGGGCAGGGACTTAAGCATTTATGACAAATAGTGCAATGGTCTGCAATATCATTCAGCTCCTCAAAATGCTTGAGCGACAAGCCGCGCCGTGTTTGCTCCTCATAGAGAAACGCCTCAAGGATGAGCCCTGTTCCTAAAATCTTATTACGCGGAGAATATAATAAATTTGCACGTGGAACATGTGTTGTACAGACTGGCTTACACTTTCCACAACGTAAGCAATCTTTAATATCATCATTTAATAAGCCAAGTTCGCTTTCTTCCAGAATAAGCGCTTCTTGTTGAACCAATTGCAGGGACGGCGTATAGGCATTGTGCAAGCCTGAGCCTTGCATGAGTTTACCCTTGTTAAATCGCCCTTCTGGATCAATTTCATTTTTGTATTGGGTAAATTTTTCTATTTCGGCATCCTCAAGATAGCGAATTTTAGTAATACCAATCCCATGTTCGCCAGAAATAACACCTCCCAAACCCAGTGCCAAATCCATTACCTGGTCAACGATATGATCAGCTTCTTTTAACATCTCATAATTACTCGAATGCACAGGAATATTGGTATGCACATTCCCATCACCGGCGTGCATATGTGTTGCCACAAACAAACGACTTTCTCGAAATTTTTTGTGAATTTGATCTAGGCGCTCATGAATCAACTCAAGATCTCTTCCGGAAAATATTTCTTTTAGCGGTTGCTCAATCGCAGACCGATAGGATATTCTTAAATCTCGACGTAATAACAAATTCAAAATCAAATCGTTTGCTTGGATTTTTTCCTGTAAGTCTGCCGTTAATAAATCGAGATTATCGTGCGCAGGTTCATTTAATTTTTCGAGAATAGTTTCCCAGTACATCGCTACACCATCAATCAATGATTGTGCTGCGATTTTTTTCCCGGAATAGATTGCCGCAGTTTCTTGGTTAGGCTCATAGGACTGAGAAAATACCAGTTCACGCCAGTCTGCAGAGAGAAAAGCACGAACCTGCGCAGTAATATTGAGTTTGTTTTTAATCGACTGCTCGATATTAATACGTTCAATACCTTCCGTATATTCTGCCAGTCTTGGTAGCGGGATAACAACATCTTCATTAATCTTAAATGCATTTGTATGTGCAGCTATTGCTGCTGTTCGAGTACGGGCTTCCCAAAAACGACGACGCGCATCTCGGCTAACTGCAATAAAACCTTCAGCATCACGCTTATTCGCCATGCGCACAACGGCAGCACAGGCTGCGGCAACTTTATCTTCATTTTGTCCGGCAATATCAGCAATTAAAACCATCTTAGGGCGTTCTCTACGCGCTGCCTTGCTGGTGTACTTAACCGCGCTCACATACCTATCATCAAGATGTTCCAAACCCGATAGGACGACTCCTTCAGCCATATTTAGGTAATCATTAATTTCTACGATAGCGGGTACTGCTGTATGCAAATCAGCACCAAAAAACTCAAGACAAACCGTTCTCGTATGCTCGGGCATTTTGTGTAATACAAAAACAGCTGAGGTAATTAATCCATCACACCCTTCTTTTTGCACTCCTGGCAGACCACCTAAAAATTTATCGGTAACATCTTTACCCAGCCCTTGCTTACGAAAATGCGCACCTGGAATTTCTAATATCTTCGGCTCGCCTATTTGAGTTGTGGAATCTGCTTCGTATTCAGTGATTCGAAAGGTAACTAGCGCTTGTTCGTGAATTTTGCCCAAATTGTGATTTAATCTTTCAATTTCCATCCAATGGGCATCGGGCGTTACCATCCGCCACGAAACGAGGTTATCTAAGGTCGTTCCCCATAACACTGCCTTTTTTCCACCGGCATTCATCGCAATATTGCCGCCGATAGTCGATGCGTCTTGCGAGGTTGGGTCTACCGCAAATACAAAACCCGCAGCCTCAGCCACTTCAGCCACTCGTCGTGTTACCACACCTGCACCTGAAAAAACTGTCGCCACTTGCTCAGAAACACCTTCAAGTAAGCGCATCTCAACCGAACCTAGGGCTTCCATTTTTTCAGTATTAATCACCGCAGTATTAGGGTGTAACGGCACTGCACCGCCGGTATAACCCGTTCCCCCACCGCGTGGAATAATGGTTAAATCGAGATCAATACATGTTTGTACGATATGCGCCATTTCGGATTCCGAATCCGGCATGATCACCACAAATGGAAACTCCACTCGCCAATCCGTTGCATCCGTCACATGCGAAACCTTGGCAAGACCGCCAAAATTAATATTGTCCTTGGCTGTAATTTTGGCAAATCGTCGCGACACCTTACGGCGTAAGCTTAGCTGTTGCGCAAACCAATCTTCAAATTCTGCCACGGCTTTTTTGGCAAGTCCCGTTAGCTCAAGTGTTTTTTCATTTCCCTCAGCTCGGCCAATGATTTGATCGACCCGATGATGTAAGGCATGAATCAAAGACTCCTGGCGTTTTTTATTTTCAAGCAAATCATCTTGGATATAGGGGTTTCGATTGATTACCCACATATCTCCTAACACTTCAAACAGCATGCGCGCAGACCGCCCTGTGCGTCGACTATTGCGCAGCTCATTTAAAATATCCCAGGCTTTTTCGCCTAGGAAACGGATGGTAATTTCCCTGTCAGAGAAAGAGGTATAATTATAAGGGATTTCTCGAATACGCATATTTTTAGAAATATCTACTATTGGGGGTTACTTTAACGTGACGCATTCTAACATGTTGGAAATAACAATATTGCTATTGCAGCGTAATTTCAACCTGCTGCCTTCAAGCTATCTCGTGGTTTTAGTGCAACATACAACGAACAGTACTACGGGTTTGTGACGACTCAGCGAATCAATGAAAACAATCATAAGATTTTCAGTAATCTATTGATATAACTACTGTATTTAATGTCATCATACATTTATCCGCAAACCGAAACTTGCATTTAAATTAGTCGATAAACACCTTGTTAATACTTGTCATATCTTACTTTTCTTTTTACTCTTACTTAATCAGAAATTATCCGCTCATTGCGATGGGAGAAACCCAATTGAAAGACAGTCAAACCATGAAGGACAAGCTCGACAAGATTGTGGCGGATAGCCGTCGTTATCAGGATGAGCGCGCTAAATCTTACCGTGAACGCGCCATTAATATGTACCCTTGGGTCTGTGGTCGTTGTACGCGGGAATTCACCCGCAAAAACCTTTCTGAGCTTACGGTACATCACCGAGATCACGACCACGACAATAATCCGGAAGATGGCAGTAATTGGGAGTTATTATGCTTGTATTGTCATGATAATGAGCACCAACGACTAGTCGATAGCACAGGAACCGGAGCCAGTGGCCAACCAGCGGAAGTTGCGACATCCAACCCGTTCGCAAACCTCAAAGACATGTTGAATAATAAGAAATCTACCTAAGGAAACTCAGCAGTGCCATTGCTACGGGGTATAATTA
>JALUUH010000025.1 GCA_027021445.1 Gammaproteobacteria bacterium | reverse complement strand
CCAGCGTGGGGCCTGGGTGATTTCTTGGTCTGGCCACTGCCGGTTGCTGAGGCGTAATTTTGCAGCAGGAAGGTATTTGCGATGATAGAATCGGTTCATGATTGTTTTCATTCTCTCAGACAGGTTCCTAGGTCAATGGTGAAACCGGGTTGCCAGCCTTTTTGAGGCTGGCATTCTTGGGTCTCTTTTGCTTTCTCAGTATTCCGTAGAATTAGATTTCACTTTGTAAGTGTAAGCTCGACTTTGCTTGCTGTTCTTAGCCAGCAGAAGCAAGGATAAACGAGTGTTGGCAAAATTACTTTGCGTATTTAGCTGTAGTTTGGGTTTTTTGAGCTATTATATTGCTATTTACAGACTATAATTGGCATATAAGTGTGAAATAAGGAGTGTGTGTGGAACTTGATCGCTTTGATAAAGCTATATTGCAGGTATTACAAGAGCATGGTCGCATCAGTAATCAGGATTTGGCGGATCGCATTGGATTGTCTGCTTCGCCTTGCTTGCGCCGGGTTCGTGCCTTGGAAGAGACGGGGTTTATTAGCGCTTACCGCGCACTAGTAGATGCGCAGAAGCTCGGGCTAAGCTTGACCGTGCTCATTCATATTTCAATGGACAAACACACATCTGAGCGTTTTGCACATTTTGAATCCGTGGTGAGTGCCTTGCCCGAAGTGATGGAATGCTTGCTGATTACTGGCCAACAAGCGGACTACCAATTAAAAGTGGTAGTGAAAGATCTAGAAGCCTATCAGTACTTGTTACTCGAAAAAATTACGCGCATAAAAGGTGTCTCAGGTGTGTTGTCTAGCTTTGTACTGCGCAAGGTTGTTGAAAAGGCAGCATTACCCATTATTTAGCATGACAAGATTTTTTTGCTAACGGCAGGGATTAGGTAGATGATATACCTAAAGCGTTATAAATATTAGGGTTAGAGGTAATAGTGATGATTGCAATCAATGCTGAAATACTCAGTGAGATGGAAATATTTAGAGAATTAACTCAAGAACAACGAGTCGCGCTCGTGCCCTATTTTGAAGTAATGGAATTTAGAAAAAATAATTATCTTTTTCATCAAGGCGATGAACGTGATTATCTTTATCTGATTTTAGAAGGTGAACTCGATCTGCTTGATTTGTCTTTGGGGATGGAGAAAATATTTGTCACTGTTGGGCCAGGAACCGTGCTCGGAGAACCATTATTAGTAGAGAAAGACCGATATTCTTTAAGTGGTCGAGGGGTTACGGCAGGTGTTTGTGCGAGAATTTCTGAGTTGCAAATCCATCAGCTTAAAGCAGACAACATTGTATTATATGCAGAGATGGTAGTGGCAACCAGCAAGTTGATGGCACATCGCATGGCAAATGCAAGTCGCGGGGATCGAGGATTTGGTGAGCTTTTCCATTCTGGGTTAACACGTAGTGAACATGATTTGCTAGGCAATCGAAATGTTCCTAAACAAGCGCTATGGGGGGTTCATACCTTAAGAGCGATAGAAAATTTTGCTATTACAGGAATAAGGCTGGATCACTTTCCACCGTTTATTGAAGCCTTAGCAATCATTAAGCAATCATGTGCGACGGTAAACTCCGATCTCGGTTATTTAAAACCAGATATTGCAGAAGTGATTATTTCTGCCTGTACTGAAATCCGAAATGGTTTGTGGCATGGTCATTTTGTGGTGGATGTTATTCAAGGCGGAGCCGGTACAAGTACGAATATGAATGCCAATGAAGTCATTGCGAATCGTGCGTTGGAGATTGCCGGCCATGCGCGGGCCGACTATCAATTTATTCATCCCAATAATCATGTCAACATGAGTCAGTCAACAAATGATGTGTATCCTTCAGCGATTAAAATTGCGCTATTAATGATGATCGGTGATTTTATTAAAGCCGTTAATTTATTAGCAAATGAGTTTGAGAATAAGGCGCATGAGTTTTCTCAGGTGATAAAAATGGGTCGTACTCAATTGCAAGATGCGGTTCCAATGACCTTGGGTCAGGAGTTTAAAACCTGGGAAAATACAATGCGTAAAAGTAGTGAACGTATTGTATTAGCCTTGGGTAATTTGCATGAATTGAATATGGGTGGTACCGCTATTGGCACGGGTATTAATACAGATCCACGTTATGCGGGTCTTGTGATTGAGGAATTGAATAAGCTAACCGGATTAAAATTACATCTCGCAAGTGATTTAGTAGAAGCCACTCAGGATACTAGTAGTTTTGTTGAGTTATCGGGTGTTTTTAAAATGTTTGCCGTTCGGTTATCAAAAATATGTAATGATCTACGTTTGCTTTCTAGTGGGCCTTGCTGTGGTTTCAACGAAATAAATTTACCTCCGGTACAGGCGGGTTCTAGTATTATGCCTGGAAAAGTAAATCCGGTGATACCCGAAGTAGTCAATCAAGTTGCGTTTCAAGTGATGGGTTTAGATAACGCGGTGGCGATGGCTTCAGAAAGTGGGCAGTTACAATTAAACGTTTTTGAACCACTGATTGCTTACAATATTTTTACCTCTATTAGCATGATGACTAAAGCGGTGACTACCTTACGAACCCGGTGTATTCAAGACATCAGTGCAAATGAAAAAGTATGCGAAGAAATGGTTTTTAATTCAGTTGGAATTGTAACAGCTTTAAATCCCTATCTGGGTTATGAAAAAAGTTCCTTTATTGCAACGGAAGCTCTGAAAACCAAAAAATCTGTATTTGAACTGGTGTTAGAACATAATTACATGGATAACGAAATGCTAGAGAAAATACTGAGTCCAGAAAATATGATTAAGCCAATCGCCAATGAAAAATTTTCTGTCGAAAATTAGTACACTGCCAATGCTCATTTTTTAGGGGGTTCTTCAGGGCCTTTTAATATTTTTGTTTCTTCTGTAGAGCTTGTGATGGATTCAAGAATGGCTTCATAGCGCTTGTTTTGAGAAATTCCATTGTTAATGAACTGGTTTCCGGTATCGAGAATGGTTTGAAATAACCCCGAAATTTGATAAAGACTATAGCCTATCCATATTGCGCCAGGTATCGAGATAAATATGGCTATAACACCGTTTACTCCGATTAATTCAAGTAGTGTGTTGAGGAATAAAGCGACGGCTAACGGCAGTAGTAATAATGTACCGAAGTAGAATAATACGATGAAAATGAAAAAAAACATGGTACTAAACTGAAAAAGTCTTACTAATGATAGATTAAGGTGCTTCATAATAATAAATTAAACCTCAGTTGTGTTCACTTCTTTCTTGGTTTTCTCTTCCGCTCTTAGGCAATATCGAGAAAATTTTCAGAAATTATTAAATGACCCAATAAAAACCGGATCGAATCGTACCACTGTTTGCTTTCTAGTACCAATAGAGTGCTCGTAAAGCAATCAGAGGGAGATCAAAGTAACTGCCTATAACGTTCGGTATTTTCCACGAAATGATAAGAAGTAACAATGTCAAAAGTAGGTCTAATAGGGTTTCCTAGGAGGGTTCTATTGAGGTGATCAGCAGGTGTCGTTGTTTTGCTAAAGAATCCTCCTTAACTTGACGAAACTTGTTATAGAGAAGACTATTTTTCGTGATTTCGATTGATGAGTGTTATACCTGGGGAAATTTAGGATAAGTATATCGATGACTATTAGTAAGAAGATGGGGCTGTTTACCATTATTATGTGTGTAATGCTTGTGCTTAGCGGCGTGGTTGGCCTCGCTGGTAATCGAATATTAACTGGGGTGATTACGTTTATCTCCGGCCCTGCATGGAATGCAGCGGAGGGGTCTATGGATGGCACTATTGCAATCAAGAGTCAGATTATTTCGATTCAAGATATGGAAATCAACGGGGTCACTAATGAGCTGGTGAAAAGCATAAAAGCAACTGAACAGGCTGCTAATGAACATTTAAATAAGATGTTAGCCACCGGCTTATTTAGCAATGAGCAGGCTGAGGATCTGCAGGCGAAATTAGCAAGCTTTAATCAGGCCAAAATAGCCTTTTTGTCGACAATAGGTTCAGCAGGTAGCGTTGATAAATCAAAGGTTCTAAAACTTAGAGATCGATTCTATCGCGAAGTTGCTCAGCTTTTTTCTTTCCTTGCGGAAATGGAGAAGGTGGGTGATGCAAAGATTAAAAGTGAGACTGCTAATATAGCGGCCATTAAAAAATATTCACTTATTTCAATATTAGTCGTGGGTATTACTGCTATTTTAGTTGCGTTGGGTGCTTATTTCATTGTCGTAAAACAGATTGTAAGCTCGGTAAAAAGAATGGCCGAATTGATGGAAGATATTGCTCATGGAGAGGGTGATTTAACGGTTAGATTGCCCGATAACTCTAAAGATGAGCTAGGTCAATTGTCGCGGTCTTTTAATGTATTCGTGGAAAAGCTCAGCGCACTTATTCGCAGCGTACAGTCTTCAACCAATAATCTAACTCAGTCTGCGGGTGAGCTAGCCTCTATTACGGAAAAATCAAAGCAGGATATAAGTCGGCAGCAAATGGAGACAGATCAGGTTGCTACTGCGATGAATGAAATGGCGGCGACGGTTGTTGAAGTATCGAAACATGCTTCCGATGCTTCAACCGCCGCTGATAAAGCCAATGAAAGTACGCAGTCTGGTAAGGAAGTTATATCTCGTCATAAAGAATCGATAGGTTTGCTTGCGAGTGAAATCTCGCATGCGGCGACAGTGATTGAGCAATTGAAGCAAGACAGTGAAAATATCGGTAGCGTTTTAGATGTAATAAAAGGGATTGCTGAGCAAACTAATTTGCTAGCCCTTAATGCGGCGATTGAAGCGGCGCGTGCAGGTGAACAGGGTAGAGGATTCGCAGTGGTGGCTGATGAAGTAAGAAACCTTGCGAGCCGAACTCAAGAATCAACCCAAGAAATTGAGGCGATGATTGAAAAACTTCAAAGTGCTTCAAATAATGCGGTTGAAGCTATGTCTGAAGGGCAAACACGTGCAGAAGGTAGTGTTGAAAATGGGATTAAAGCAGAAAATGCCCTAAATAGTATTTTAGAGTCAGTATCTTCAATAGCTGATTTAAATTTAATGATTGCGAGTTCTTCGGAAGAGCAAAGCTCGGTGGCTGAAGAGATAAATCGTAATTTAACCGCAATTACTAGTTTATCAAATGCCTCTGATCAAGCGGCTAATCAGACTTCCGATGCCAGTCAAAATTTGGTGGTATTGGCGAATGAACTGAGCGAAATATCGGGGCAATTTAAGGTTTAGGAATGGGCAATTTGTTGAAAAAATCATCGGGTGATGGATATAAATTCGCACCTAGGTGGTTTTTCTAGGATAATCACTGATTCCTTTAGAAAGCTATCAGAGATCAGAACTTGTCATTAGTAAGATTCGCGAATGTTTCGCTGGCCTATGGTCATCACCCCCTCCTGAATAAAGTCAATTTAGTAATCGAGCCTGGTGAACGGGTTTGCCTAATCGGTCGTAATGGCACCGGAAAATCTTCGTTAATGAAAGTGATTGATGGGGAAATTCAGGCTGACGACGGCGATGTGTGGGTTGATACGGGTATTCGCATTTCTCGTTTGAAACAAGATGTTCCACTGGATGACGAGCGATCCGTTTTTGATGTGGTCGCTGAAGGCCTGGGTGATTTATCAACTGTTATTAAAGACTATCACCATGTTACGCAAAAACTCGCAACGGATTATTCAGCGAGTTTGATGGATCAAATGGCTGGGTTGCAGCAGAAGCTTGAAGCTCAAGACGGATGGCGAATGCAGCAGCAGGTTGAAATGATAATGACGACGCTGGAGTTGCCGTTCGAAAAGCATGTTTGTGAACTTTCGGGTGGGTGGCGGCGGCGTGTGCTATTAGCCCAGGCTTTGGTCAATTCGCCTGATTTATTATTGCTTGATGAACCGACCAATCATTTGGATATTGAAGCGATTAAGTGGTTGGAAAATTTTCTATTAAGTCAGAATGTCAGTTTGCTTTTCATTACCCATGATAGAGCCTTATTAAAAAAACTAGCGACTCGAATTATTGAGTTAGATCGAGGTAATTTAACGTCGTGGCCGGGTGACTATGAAAATTATTTGGTGAAAAAGGAAGAATTTCTGGCGACCGAGGCTGAACATGCTGCGTTATTTGATAAACGACTGGCTCAAGAAGAAGCGTGGATACGTCAAGGTATAAAAGCACGCCGCACACGGAATGAGGGAAGGGTTAGACGATTAGAAGCATTACGCGAAATACGCTCTGGGCGCAGAGAAACGATTGGTAACGTGTCACTTGCTGTTGATGGCACGGAAAAATCGGGTAAGCTCGTATTTTCAGCGGATGATATAAGTTTTTCGTATGCAGACGGCAAACTGGTTAATCACTTTTCAGTTGAAGTTGTTCGCGGTGATCGCATTGGTTTGATTGGTCCCAATGGGGTAGGAAAAAGTACACTGTTAAATTTGTTACTGGGTAAACAAGAACCTGATTCGGGTACAGTGCGCCAGGGTACACAAATGAATGTTGCGTATTTTGATCAACAGCGCGAGCAATTAGATAAAGATAAAACCGTGGTGCAGAATGTTTCTGAAGGTAGTGATACGGTTACTGTTCAAGGACGGAGCAGACATGTTGTTGGTTACCTAAAAGATTTTTTGTTTGCTCCTGAACGTTTGAATAGCCCTGCAAGCACCTTATCGGGTGGAGAATGTAATCGCTTGATGCTCGCGAAGTTATTTACTAAGCCAGCAAATGTATTGGTACTTGATGAGCCTACCAATGATTTAGATATCGAAACCTTGGAAATGCTGGAAAGCTTACTCGTGGATTACGAGGGTACCATCATTTTAGTGAGCCATGACCGAGAATTTCTCGATAACGTGGTGACGAGTACTTTGGTGTTTAAGGGCGAAGGAAATATTCAAGAATATGTCGGGGGATACCAAGATTATGTACGCCAGGCTAAATATGAAGCAGCGCAAAAAGTCGCAAAGCCCAAGCCTGCGCTAGCAAACCAAGCGACTAAAACAGAAAAATCTAAGCTTAAACAAACGGCTAAGTTGAGTTACAAGGAAAAACAAGAATTAGCAGAATTACCGGCGAAAATTGATTTATTAGAACAACAGCAACAAGCTTTACTCAGTGAAGCCTCGTCACCTGAATTCCAAAGTAATGCTAACCCTTTGGATTTATACAAAAAACTAGAAGTTATTGAGTCTGAGTTAGTTTCTGCTTACCAGCGTTGGGATGAGCTAGAAAGTTGATAAGGAATGGGTACGCAATAATTTCTTTGTTTGGTATCTCAGCTTCAGCCCGTTCTTCACTCACAAAACCTCGAAATAGAATCCCTATTTTTATGGTTTTACTCAATCAGAACGAACGAAGACGAACTAAATCTGAGCGCTAAACCGGGAAGTTATTGCGCCCATCCTTAAGCCGTCTAAAGTGGCGGGTATTTTAATTCCTGGCGCATCCTTCATCACCTGACATACACCTCTGATTTTGTACGAGATGTACGTGTCGAAAAACTTAACGTTTAAATCAAGTTTTTTTCAAAAAAGTATTGGTATTGTCTAAGAAATGGCTTACTATTCGCGAGAAATGCCCTAAAGCGTCTTGAAAAGACGACACAATTGGGCTATAAATTATAAAAAACAATAAGTTATAGTGCTACACGACAAGTATAAAAAAATGGGTGAGTGGGAATTTTTCTGTTTATAGGTGGTGTCAACCCGAGCGTAAAAGCGTTTTTGTCGGATATGTTTACAGATAACTGCAAACATTGCCTGTGGATGAAATAATTTACTTTTGGTGTTTAAAGTAGATTTAATGATTAGTATGTAATCTACCATTATTCGTTAAATCACAACTTAGCACAATTTACTGTTTTTTGAACTTTTTAGGAGTGTAGCTAGCCATGAGATTTCTTTATTTAATTGCTTTACTGTTTATGGATAATGCGTTCGCAAGTAATGACAAGATTGAAACTCAGGATATAGCGTCTGAAGAGCTACGCTGTTTATCAATGAATATTTATTTTGAAGCGCGTGGAGAGCCTACCGCTGGCCAAGTGGCTGTTGCGATGGTTACAATGAATCGCGTTTTGAGCAAAAGATATCCCAGTTCTGTCTGTAAAGTTGTTTGGCAGCGCCGTCAATTCAGTTGGACTCATGATGGTCGAAGTGATCGTCCGAAAGACAGAAAGGCATGGATTTTAGCCCAAAAAATCGCCGAATTTGTACATTCCAAGTATGCTACGTATAATAATTTGAGTAATGGCGCGTTAGACTTGACTAACGGAGCACTGCATTACTACGCCCCTAAATTAGCAGACCCACGTTGGAGTCGACATAAAGAAGTGACTCGGGAGATTGGCAATCATCGGTTTATGAAAAGCCGTTCTTAAATTCCAAAACAATTTTTTTAAAAAACGCCGTTTTAAAAAACGGCGTTTTTTTTTGCCTTAATATATGGCAGAAAAAATGGAACCAGGATTAACTGGTAGAGCTTTTGCACTGATATAGCATAATAATTGTGTGTATATTGATTGGCGTCACGCTCTAGAATCCGCAGTTGAACGAGTTGAAGTGCGGATTCTAGGATTAAGTTGAGTAGGGCGATATAGTAGGTGAGATTCTGGAATAAGGACTTTAGATGTTAAGAACTAAATCACCTTATATTTTGCGTTTGGATGTATCTGGTTTTCCGGTTGCTTGGACAAGCTGGGAAGAGGCAATTTGCCTGTATGTAAAAGGTCAGGTTGCCTGGGAAGCCGGGGAGCATGCTTTCTCGTTTAGAGGTGGAACCTCGCGTTTAACCGGGAAACGTTCTTCAATAACGGTGAATTCAATTGTTGCGGTGCATGGCAACAGTATGTCTAAGCGCATATATCGCCAAACCCCGCACCTCAATAACCGAGAATTATTTCGTCGTGACAATGGCATGTGTATGTATTGCGGCCAATCTTTTCCGGATGGTGCTTTGACACGAGATCATATTATTCCGCGCTCTAAGGGCGGGAAAGATATATGGACTAATGTAGTGGCTGCTTGCCGACGTTGCAACGGACTAAAGGGTGGGCAAACGACTGATCAAGCGCGTCTACAACTGTTAGCCATTCCATTTGTGCCAAACCCAGCGGAGTATCTTGCCTTAAAGAACCGAAGAATACTCATGGATCAAATGGAGTTTTTAAAAAAACAATTTAGGCATGATCGATTGTTAAATATGAAAGTTTCGCATTTTAGTGTTGAGAATGAGATTGACACCAATCGTTTGAATCGATTTATTGGCCCGTTGTAGATACTTAATACACCTTGGTGACAAGAGAGAGCGGAAAGCGCTGATCGGCCATATAGTCTTTGATACAGATTTCAAGTTGAGGGCTGCGGTGTCTTTGTTTTTCGGCCATAATTTGCTCGGGCGACATCCACACGGCGGCGACAATACCCTCATCGAGTGCTTGGTTTTTATCCTGATCTATGACTTCTCCAGTGAATGCAAATCGTAGATAGGTATTTTTTGTCGTGGGATGTTGCCACTGATAAATACCCGTAAGCGCCGATGGGTTAAAGTGATAAGCTGTTTCTTCATGGGTTTCTCTAATCACCGCTGCAATTAATGTCTCATTATCTTCAAGATGTCCAGCGGGTTGATTTAACATTTTTTGACCTTTTATCATCTCCTCGACAAGTAAAAACTTGCCATTTTGCTCAATGATTGCTGCCACGGTAACTCTAGCGAACCACATGATTTACTTTCCTAATCGATATGTTGTTGGTAAAAAATGAATAGTACTGTTTTGTTTACCCATAGTATGGCATAAGTAAACATGAAATTTGTAATGCGGTATGAGAGTTGAGTGAGAGGTCTACGAGTGAGTAAATGTTGTTGTAGTGTTCCTGTACAAAAAATGCCTTTGTTCATTGCTTTTTGTATTCTGTGCTTAACATTCAGCGTCTATGCAAAAGATCAAAAACCCAGGCGTAGTTCCCCAGTCGTTGTAACCGAGGCTCAACTGAGTTTTTTAGCACCAACGGTTATGGTGCCTGGAACGGTGATCAGTCGCCAAGAAGCCGTGTTACCTGCCGAAGTGGCGGGTCGGCTCATCAAAGTTGCGGAGATAGGTACTGTTGTTAAAAGAGGTGATTCTGTTGCGCATATTGATGATACGTTATACAAGCTCAGGGCGAAAGAAAATAGCGCGAACCTCAAACGCGAACAGGCGCGTTTAACCTTTATAAAAAAAGAGCTTGTTAGGTTTAATGAATTAGCCTTATTAGACCATTCGACCAAGACTCAGCTCGATAAGTTGCAGCTTGACAAAGAGGTCGCGGTTACCGAGTTGGTGTTGATTAAAGCGAAAATTCAAGTTGATCAGGAAACACTCTCTCGTTATATCATTCGGGCTCCGTTTGATGGCGTAGTTACTGCTCGTGAAAAACGTGAAGGCGAATGGATTGGCGTTGGGCAGACATCGGTTCGATTATCAAACCCCGATGAATTAGAGATAGTCGCTCGTGTACCTGAAAAATCAATGATTAATTTACGCATAAAAGACCGCTTGAGTATTCGACGCAACGGTGAGCAATTTCAAGGCATTATCAGTACGATTGTTCCGGTTGGTAATATTCAATCTCATTTATACGAAATAAGATTAAAAGTTTCTGACACCGGTTGGCTTGCTGGGCAGGTTGTGCGGATTGATACCCCGGTTGGTAAATTTAGAGACGTGATTGCGGTTGAGCGTGATGCATTAGTTTTAAGGCACGCAGGTATTTCTGTTTTTCGAATTAATGAGGAAAATATTGCAGAAAAAGTGAACGTCACGACCGGGATTGCGAGTGGTCGTTTAATTGAGGTGAGTGGCGATATTAAAGCAGGAGATAAGATTGTGATTCGTGGTGGCGAGCGGTTACGGCCAGGTGCATTTGTTCAAGTAAAAGCACATGAGCTGTAAACGTAGGTATATATTAAGGTGAATCTTACACGTCTTTCACTAGGAAACCCGGTTGCGGTAATCGTTGCGGTGATATTGGCGATTATTTTTGGCGTGATTAGCTTGTCACGTTTACCGGTTCAATTAACGCCCGAAGTAGAGAAACCCGAAATTACGATTAAGACCAATTGGCGTGGTTCTGCGCCAGAGGAAATCGAGTCTGAAATTGTGGAACCGCAAGAAAAGGTTTTGCGTGGACTACCGGGTATGACCGATCTATTATCGAAGGCAAAGCGTGGTCAGGGCGAAGTGACGATTACTTTTATCGTTGGCATGGATATGCAGCGCGCTTTATTGGAAGTATTGAACCGTCTCAATCGTGTACCGTTTTATCCCGAAGATGCTGAAGAACCGATTATTAGCAGTGTAGGTGGTAATTCTCGTGCTATCGCCTGGTTTATTCTAAAACCCGGCGAAGGAAACCAAAGAAACATAGCGACTTATCAGACCTTTGCGGAAGAAGTTATTCAATCGCGTTTTGAGCGTGTTCCAGGGGTGGCGTTGTCGGAGGTGCGCGGCGGTCGTGAACGTGAAGTTCGAATTACGTTTGACCCCTATAAAGCGGCGAGCTTAGATGTTCAACTGCCCAAAGTAGCCCAGTTAGTGGGTGGCAGCAAAAACATTTCGGGCGGAACGGTGGATGTGGGAAAACGCCGTTACACGATTCGATATTCAGGTAAATTTGATATTGAAAACCTGGGCGAGATGGTGCTGGAATGGCGCGCTGGAAATCCGATCCGGTTAAATGATGTGGCAGATATTGCGATAAGTTATGTGGATCGTAGCGGGTTTGTGATTCAAAACGGCAATGTTTCTATGGCGGTTAACGCGCATAGAGAAACCGGTGTTAATGTTTTACAGGTAATGGCAGGGTTGCAACAGGCGGCGGCAGAATTAAGTGCTGGCCCGTTAAAACGTGCAAACCTCACCTTTGAACAAGTTTATGACGAAACGCTTTATATAAACCGTTCCATTGAGCTGGTAACCAGTAATATTGTGATGGGTGTCTTGCTGGCTATTGGTGTGCTGTGGTGGTTTTTACGAAAATTTCGTGCAACTTTAATGGTTGCCTTAGCTATTCCGGTTTCAATTTTTACGACCTATATTATTCTCGATGCCTTTGGACGAACGATTAATGTCATTTCCTTAGCGGGCATTGCATTTGCGGTTGGGATGGTGCTTGATGCGGCGATAGTGGTGCTCGAAAATATTGTACGGTTACGTGAAAATGGTCGTAGTGCACATGAAGCCTCTAAAGAGGGCACTACCCAGGTTTGGGGTGCTTTGCTGGCTTCAACAGCAACGACGGTGGCAATATTTTTACCGGTTGTTTTTTTGCAAGAAGAATCCGGGCAGTTATTTGCAGATTTAGCATTGACAATTGCTGTCGCGATTACTTTTTCCCTGATTGCAGCGGTAACCGTGTTACCCACAAGTGCACAGCAGTGGCTGGGAAATAAAACCACCGCTGATCCACACACTCATTGGTGGGATAATATTACCCGGATCATTATGTTGTTAACAAATTCAACGACTCGTCGTGGCTTGTGGATTATTTTTTTAATCACTGCGCCATTAGTAACCGCTGTTTTTTTGTTACCTAAAGCGGATTATCTGCCGCAAGGAAATCGCAATTTAGTATTTGCGTTTATTCTTCCACCTCCTGGAATAAATATCGATGCCTTAGAGCAAGAGATGGGGCAAGTAGTTGCCAAACGAATGCAACCCTTTGTTGATGGGGAGCAAGAACCCAAGGTATTGAATTACTTTTTTGTGGTGTTTAGTGGCGGTGCATTTATGGGAGTGCGCGCGCAAGACCCGAGTCGAACGGATGAATTAGTTCCCCTGGTAAACCGAGTCATTGGTGGGTTTCCGGATACATTGGCTTTTGCTAAACGATCATCTCTGTTTGGTGGCTTTGGCGGGGGGAGTACCATTGATATTGATATTCAAGGCAGTAATATTGAGTCTTTACTGCACGCAGCCCAGCTAGGGTTTGTGCAAATAAGAAGTGTGTTGCCGGGGGCGTCTGTTCGTCCATTCCCAGGCTTGGATTTAGCGAACCCAGAATTGGAATTAATTCCCGATGAGCGGCGGATTGCAGAGGCGGGTTGGGACAGATCTGCGTTGTCAGGAATTGTTCGCGCTTTAGGAGATGGGTTGTATGTGGGGGATTATTTTGACGGAGAACAGCGATTAGATGTGATTCTGCGGGGGCAGACATGGGAAACTCCGGAAGACCTGGGTGCTATTCCTCTGGCGACGCCAGATGCTGGGATGTTGCCTTTAGGAGAGTTGGTTAATATTGCGCGCACTGCCGGGCCGGAACAAATTCGCCGCTTGAATCGGCGGCGTACGATTACATTACAAGTTACGCCGCCTACGAATATGTCGTTAGAAGAAGCGATTCAGGTGCTAAGGGAAAAGGTGGAGCCGGGAATGCTCGAATTGTTGCCTGAAGATGGCGATATTCGTTATTCGGGAACCGCAGATAAATTAGAGCTTGCACTGGAAAGTATGTTGAGTAGTTTTATGCTCGCTATTGTTATTTTATATCTGTTAATGAGTGCCTTGTTTCGTTCCTTCAAAGACAGTGTTTTGGTGTTATTGACGATACCGCTGGCAACGATAGGTGGTGTATTAGCGTTAAATATTAGCAACTCTCCATGGATCGGCGCTGCCCAGCATTTAGATTTGTTAACGATGATTGGATTTATTATCTTGTTGGGCCTGGTTGTGAACAATGCGATTTTGTTAGTTCATCAAACCCGTACAGCGGAGCGAGAAGGTTTAAATCGTAAAGATGCGGTGGAGCAAGCCGTTCGATTGCGTTTGCGCCCCATTTTAATGAGCACCTTAACCAGTATGTTTGGGATGTTGCCCTTGTTGTTGATTCCAGGAGCGGGCACTGAATTGTATCGTGGTCTTGCCGTGGTTATTGTCGGTGGTATGAGTGTCAGTACCGTGTTTACCTTGATCTTGTTACCGAGTTTGCTACGAATGGGTGAGAAGAGAGAAATGCCAAGCTTGGCTAATGAGGTGCCCACCCCTTAGCATGAATATTGCTTTTGTTACTCTATTTCCTTAGACAGGTAGTGACAAATGTCTGATAGAGCGGGTACTGAAAGCGATCGTCGAAACTTTTTTCGATTAGAAGACAGGGTTTATGTTGAATATAGACCCTTATCTAAATCTGAGGTTAAAGCAATGCTTGCGGACAATAATCGTTTTGTGCCAAAAGATGATGACTTTGATCTTGCCCTTGATATTTATAACCAACAACTTCGTGCCATGCTACCGGGTATGCGCGAAGATATACCATTGGCCGTACAGTACTTAGAGACCTTAAATAAAAAAGTCGATTTACTGGTTGGCATGTTGGCCTTTGAACGCTTTCGCAGTGCTTCCAATGGGGTAGATAATATAGCAACCAGTACCTATGATATCAGTGAAGGTGGAATAAGTTTTAATGCGCCCGAGGCATTAGAAAAGAATAGTTATCTGTTGTTAAAAATGGTGATTATGGGTGCCAAGCTTGGAGTAGAAACCATTGGGAAAGTAACGAGTTCTCGTGTTGAGACATTGGATTCGAAAGAGCTTCATCGAATTGGTGTGGAGTTTCCTTTTATGCTGGAAATGGAAAGAAGATCATTGACCAAATATATCTATAATCGTCAGCGTGAGCAGATGCGAGCGCGTCAAGAAAAATAACAAAATACCTGATTGAGAACAGCCTCCTAGATTGAGAGGCTATAAGTCTTCAGTCACGACTTCTATGCTATATCTCCAGGTTCGTTCTGAATAGGCTGGAAGGCGGATGATACCTTCTTTTTCTATAAATTCCCCGGAGTAGTCGGTTTTGCTCGCATAACCAGACCACGGCTCAATACATACAAAATCTGCATTAGGTTTTGACCACACACCCAAATCGGGAAAATCTGCAAAGTGAATTTTGAGTGCTGTTTTATCCTTTATTCCATAGTTGACTGTGCGGCTATTTAGGTTTGTAAAAATAAGCGCATCCTGATCAAAAAGCCCTGGAGTGAGTTCTAGATTATTGTCATTTAATGGGCTATTGATTTTTTTGTGTAATAAGCCTGCTTGTAATTGCCATATTTTTTCAGTTTCAGGTTTTGCAAACTGAATGAGGTGTTCGTCTTTGTCAGCGTGAGGGTATATTGGATAGATGAACGCAGGGTGTCCGCCCAGGCTAAAGGGTAGCTCATTCTTCTGTTGATTGCGTACGACATAATCAATATGAAGGGTATTTTGCTCAAGTATGTAGCGAACAATGAATTCGAACGAAAAAGGGTAATATTTAAGAGTGTCATCGTTATCGACGAGTCTAAACCAGGCTTGATTGTGCTCTAATAAAATATTATCAAACAGATGGTCACGTGCAAAACCATGCTGAGTTAAAGTGTGGGCTATTCCTTGATGGACTAATTGATCATTAACCAGACGACCAACAATGGGAAAGAGGGTGGGGGCATGACGTGGCCACACGTTTTTGCGCGCTTGCCATATTAGCTCTGTTCCCTTGCGGGTTTTAATCGATTGTAATTCAGCTCCAAAATCGGAGATTGTTATGGCGATTAGATCGTTAATCAGAAAAAACTTTTCATCCATAAAATATTGTTCTAATATATTGATAATAATGAATATATTATCATGTTTGAATAAAAAATATAGGCAAATTTCGATATTTTTCAGATGCTGGGAATTATTATAACCGGAAGTGAGTAATTCGTGATAATTTCGTGACTAAGCAGCGATAAATGGATTATATGATTTAAATCTATTAATAATACGGTAATCCGTTATGAAGACAATAAAACAAGTTTTATGGTTTCTTGGTTTAACGGCATTGGCTGGTTTGGGGGTATTAGGATCGTCATCGTTGATTGCTTCACCGGATAATGAGTCTACTGCTGAGATGAATAGGGGTGGACATGAACTAGCGACCGCAACGCTTGCGGGCGGATGTTTCTGGTGTATGGAGCATCCGTTTGAAAAATTGGATGGAGTGGTTGCGGTTATTTCAGGCTACACAGATGGGCATGTGAAAAATCCCACTTATAAACAAGTCACCTCAGGTCAAAGTGGTCATGTGGAGGCGGTGCAAATTAAATTTGATCCACGTAAAATTTCGTTTAATGGTTTAATGGACGTATTTTGGCGGCAAATAGATCCAACAGATGACGGTGGGTCGTTTGTCGATAGAGGTCAACACTATCGATCCGTCATATTTTTTCATGATGAAGCACAGCGAAAAATCGCA
>JALUUH010000024.1 GCA_027021445.1 Gammaproteobacteria bacterium | reverse complement strand
CGCCGACCGACGGTGATGGTGACGGCGTCATGGACAACGATGACCAGTGCCCCACCGTGGGTGACCAGGGTTACGGCGTGGATGCCACCGGCTGCCCGAATCCGCCGACCGACGGCGATGGCGATGGCGTCATGGACAACGATGACCAGTGTCCGGCCACGGGTGACCAGGGTTACGGGGTAGACGCTACCGGTTGTCCAAGGCCTGCGCCTGTAAGCGATCGTGACCAGGATGGGGTGCCGGATGCCGACGACAACTGCAAGTGGCGCTATAACCCGGACCAGGCCGATCGTGACGGTGATGGCAGAGGTGATCGCTGTGACCGGTGGGATGACCGGGTCAATGATTTCGATCGTGACGGCATAGTGGATGCTGATGACAACTGCAAGTACCGTTACAACCCGGACCAGGCTGATCGTGACGGTGACGGCAGAGGTGATCGCTGTGACTGGAGGGATGATCGCCTAGGTGACGGCGGGAACAAAAATGATGCCAAGAGGTGGCGTTGGGCAAATCCGTACCGCTGGTTCAGGAGATAGCTGCAAGAGAGGCCGAAAAGGGGGCAAAGCCCTTTACAGTGATGTACGCCAGAGCCAAAAAGGGCTTTGACTCCTTAGCTTCTTATTAGCTTCTTATAAAGCGGAAATAGTGCAATTAGACCGGAGCCAAGAAACCAAATACCTGCAGGAAGTGGAACTGCAGAAACATTAAAAGAATCATTTAATACATGTTGGACTACACCATCTACAGAAAATAATGCAGTTACATTATAAGTGCCTGGATTAAACTGACCCAATTCAGCATCAACTGAAAATGGAACTAACCAGTTTAGAACAACTCCGGTTGGTGATGTGGAGTTGAATTGAATTGAAATAATGTCATTACTAATATCTACCACTGGATTACCATCAATCTGAAATCCAGATGTAGCGAATTCACCGCTTAGTTCTGCAAAGACCGTGTCCTGTGTTGTAATGTTAAATTCTGGATATATATTTAAGTCCTGATAGTAAATTCCAGCACTATTTGCTACTACAGGTAATAGTAAAATAATTGTAACTAGCATCATTTGAATTTTTGTTTTTTTCATTTACTTAATTCCTTGCGCCAATTTTTTGTGGATTCTTATATTAAGCTATTAGTAGCTTACGTATTTGACAACCGTTTATACGGCTAATCGGCCGAAACCTCCACCTATCTCCTCTTAGGCGCTGGCCTTATAGGGCTGGCAGGACTTAGAAACTGCTTGAAACCAGCTTCACAGAAAGCTAATTCCAATAATGAGTATAGGGGAAACGTTTTGATACAAACCCCTCGCCCTTATTGCTCTCATAGAGCCAGAAAAATATCCATTTAGATTGAACCGGCCCTATCGAAGGATCGACACCAACTTTTATTGTTGTTGTCCCAGTCTGATTAGCAGCAGTTGGCCAGAAGCCTCTACTGATTACCCTACTGTTCTTATCAAGAAGATAACCGCCTATCCAAACTTGTCCATGCTGCGGATTGTAATGGTATGAAAGTTCTGCAACCAAATTATCTTTAGAATAACTCAATACTTTAAAATAGGAAATCTGATCGCTTGGCAAAGCTCCGACTGAGTTCTTGTCTTCCAGACTCAATGGATTAACAGTGACCACTGCCGTAGCTTGCCGTGTCACCTTTTGACTATTAGCAGTTAGAGTATAAACTGTTGTATTTCTCGGCGAGACGCGTCTCGATCCGATCAGCGGTACATTTCCGATACCTTGATCAAGCGTGACACTTGATGCATCCACGACCGACCACTTAAGTGTGGTTGAACTACCTTCCTTTATCTGGGAAGGCACGGCCCGGAAAAATGAAATCTTAGGATCAGGGGTGGGGCCAGAGGTGGCAAATTTGTTTAAAAAGATCGGCGTCAAATCCGTCACGCACTTTAGATATGCTGTTGAATTAACACTTTCAGGAAGCAAGGGTTTTATGCCATTCCATTCTTTTTTCGAAAACTTAGCTTCACCGCTTAATCCAATATCTGCGAGCTTCTTGAATACAACGATTTTCGCGTCCCCCTTCCCCTTTATTTCAATTGAGCTATCTTTGCCTACGTGAGACCCACCTCTACATATTTCTAAAACAGAATCAGATACTATTTTAACCTCTTCCTGTGTCATTGCATAAGTAAAACTGGCCAGTGTTAGCAACAGACACAAAACTAAAATATATCGAATCATTTTAAGACCTCCTTTCTAATTCAATAAGTGCGCCCAACGTTGCGAATCAGCCGCGCCGCTTTTTGGCGTCGGCTGGATTTGTCTGGTTAGGAAGCATTGAAAAGCACCGATGTGTAGTATGAGTGTAGGTCACTTGTTATTTTATCTTCACTTTTTCTTTTTTTAATAATCGTCATAATTTCTTTGTTATTTATGATTGCAGTTAATAATGTTAGTGCCACATGAAATGCTTGCCCCATAATGGAGACGGGAAATGTCATCATTTTTGGTGACACACAAAGAGAATCCCAATTTATTCTGCCTTTTTTCACAAAAGCCTTACCATGCACCAATTTGCTACGATAGTCGTATATCTTTTTCACTTCGTTATATTTATTGAGTCTATCGCTAGGTGATTCTTTTAATATCAATGCAGCCCGCTCTGCGAGAGTATGTGTAATTTCCATATTCTTCGTCGATAACAAGCATTCCAGCGCGGATGTAATTCCTAGCATTGCCTGATCAGTAAACTGAGTGCATATTGCACCCCAGAAATGAGTTAAGGCCATTGCATAACGATCAATAGACCATATGCCTTCACGATAATACTCATCAATTAATTTTCCATAATTTGCAACCTGCCTTGCATGTATATTAACAGCAGCATGTTCTCTAAAAAGAGCAGAGGACATAGGAGCATATACCTTAAAGTGAGGAGTATTACTGAATCCTCTTTGAGAATATTTATTTCCTTTTCTAGAAAAGGAAAAACTACCATGCATCGAAAAAGTAACAGGACCTGCGAGAATTAATGACATTACCGCCTGCTTGGCAAGTGAAAAAGAATCAATAAATTGCAGTGGGCGCTCTGGAAACTCTTTACCTTCTACTTTTAATCTTTCTTTTAGCTTACATAAATAGAGCTCTGCATCTATATGTATAAGGTGCGTTGGACTTACTTTTAGCCATTGAGAATTTTTTGATCGAAAATCATCTATCTGCTTTTTGAGCGGCCCTTCATGTTTTTTGATAACCAGGCCGGGCACCACCGAACACTTACTAAATTGCAGCGCAGATTTAGGATACAAGGATACGGGAACGCAATACTTGTCTGGCATTATATCTGGCATAAATATCCTAGATTGTGCTTCCTAACAGTTTATATTCGGCATAGAACCATGCCAAATGTCTCTATATATAGAGACAAGTTAATACATGTATTAACCGGCTTCTACATGTGGGTACCTACATATAGGAACCTACATGTAGAGATCTGATTCGCAAACTATACGCCCTTCCAATCCAAGTGCCAATATTTGGCCATAGGGTAGTTCCCATAGCTTCTGCCGGAGCCGCCATATGCCCCCTGCCTTGACCAGGCCGATCGTGACGGTGATGGCAGAGGTGATCGCTGTGACTGGAGGGATGATCGCCCAGGTGACGGCGGGAACAAAAATGATGCCAAGAGGTGGCGTTGGGCAAATCCGTACCGCTGGTTCAGGAGATAGCTGCAAGAGAGGCCGACTGATTGAAAAAACGTCCTTGGCCATGCTCTCTGTCAAATAACCACCGGCCTTGG
>JALUUH010000023.1 GCA_027021445.1 Gammaproteobacteria bacterium | reverse complement strand
ACCACGCAAGGCGCGTATCTCAATACCAGGAATACCCTGGCATATAATCCAACGTGGGAATAATTGCTCGGTTTGTTTTTTCACGGACGAAGATTATCCATTGTATTTAGATGATCTTAAAGATCAAGCTGATAAAAGTGGATGTGATATTCACGCCTATGTTTTGATGAACAATTATGTGTGTTAATAGTGGTCTGTCCCCTATTGTTTGATAGTGGTCTGTCCCCTATTGTTTGCTATTGTTCACCTATTGTTCATGTCCCCTATTGTTCTGCCTATTGTTCTTGCCTATTGTTCTTGTCCCCTATTGTTCCTATAGGCGTTAGCTGTCAATCTAAATTTTGTATCTAAATTTAAGTTTATGGAAAAATACGAGTAATTACATTATAGTTACTATACGCCTTAATAGTATTGGATATTGATATGGCTCATTTAGTAAAAATCGGAAACTCCCAAGGAATTCGAATTCCTAAACCTCTTGTAGAGCAGGCGCGCCTAGAAGGAAAAGAACTTAAATTACAGTTGGTTAAGGATGGTTTGTTAATTTCGCCGCAAAATAGTGCCCGAAGTGGATGGAAAGAAGCTATTGAGTTGTCTCTTGCAGCAAACGATGCAGAGTCCCTCGATAATGATTGGTTAGATTTACCTCTTGACTCAGATGATGAGCTGGAGTGGTAATGGCTGAAGTAAAGAGGTTTGAAGTTTGGCTTGTTAATTTGAATCCTACAAAAGGAAAAGAAATTAATAAAACGCGTCCTTGTGTTGTTATTTCACCCAACGAAATGTCGGCACTTTCTATCGTGCTCATGGCTCCAATGACAACAAAGGGTTTTGAGTTTCCTGGGCGTGTTAAATGTAAATTTAAAGGTAAATCAGGACTTATTTTGTTAGATCAAATACGGGCAATTGATAAGTCTCGGTTGGTAAAAAAACTCGGTAAAGTTACTGAAAAAACTCAAATCGAGTTGTGTTCTAATTTGCAGGAAATGTTTGCGTTTTAGTCAGCAGCCCTTTCAAATGGATGATCAAGACAAAGCAAGAAAATATCGCCGGATTCGATTGAGTTTAATAACCGAGACACGCAATGGTGAAAAGGAAATCGTCATTCTAACAAATTTGCCAAAAATCACTGTCAGCGCTAAACGCATCGCCGAAATCTATCGCAAACGGTGGAGCATAGAAATCATGTTTCAAGAATTGGAGGCACACTTACATTTGGAAGTTAACACGTTAGGATATCCGAAAGCTGCGCTGTTTAGTTTTTGTGAGGCATTAGTCGCCTACAATGTGCTTGCCGTTGTAAAAGCGGCATTGCGCGTTCAGCATGGAGAAGAAACGATTGAAAAGGATATTTGGCGGGGAATATAGCTCGAACTTATGACGGGATGAGGATCGCGTTACCGGAGGAGGAATGGACCGTCTTTCAAAGTATGTCAATCCTTAAGTTAGTTGAGATCTTGCTCCAATTTGCAGCGAATGTAAAATTATCAAATTTAAAAAGTCTACTCGAGGCCCAAAGAAGCCTCCTCGAAAACGTGATAAATATTCAAATCACCCGCATGTTTCTACTGCTAGGTTAAAACCAAAATGATTAATTATTCACCTTGAAAGGGCTGGAGATTAATCCTAATTGAGTTGGGCGCCTGGATTTATTAGATCTCAGGTCTATAGCGAAATAATGATTGGCAATAGCTTTTGTGTTCTTATCACCGTTTTATCACCCGTTTCCAATATTGTGGTGTTATCGTCGCAAGATGTTACGGTTAAGCCCAAGTCGTCGATGTATGTATCTTTTACCATGGTGCCATAAAATCGGTAATTAGAGGGGTAATTTTAACAACGCCAGAAGTTGTTTACACCCGTACCCAGATTATAAAAAGTGCTTCCCCTAGTGCTTCTACCAGACAATGACAAACAAGTATTATTACCTGCGCTAATTTGGTATGTATTATTAACCAGGGAAAGCCCCCATTTCTGATTAAGGTTCGACTCATCACAAACTTGAAACTCAATACTTGTGTTGAGACCAACATCCCAGCTATTTGCCATGGTAAAACTACCTGAAGTGCACGCCTCACTTTCTCTTATATTGTTCAGCACATAGACAGGATCAGCAACTCTTGTTAGACAGCTGCCTGCGGAAGATATAATTTGCTCGTTGACGTAATCGAACGTTTGCTGTGTTCTCCCAGCGGCACAGGTTTCATACTTAACCCCCGGTAATGGAGAAGGATTAGCCTCTCCGGTAGATCTCATATAGGAGCTAATAGGGATGCTTTGGTGCGAGTCTGTACTCACACAAAGTGGCTTAGTCAGATTGTATGGAGTCCCTGTAAAATTAGCATTATTCATTTGTAACTTAATCGCAATAGCATTTGTTACTTTTTCTGCATAGGCAGAGATTGACCAACCCATTAAGAGCACAAGGCTAACAATTTTAATTTTATACTTCATTCATAAACTCCAATTCTATTTCACTCTGTGGAACAATGCATTTTCAGTTTAACAGGGCTAATTTAAGCCTCCAGTGATTTGTATATTATTGATGCGGCAGCTGCTACCATCACTATTTGTATATACGGTTACTGTCTTACCCGCCAACGACATAGCAAGAGCCGTCGCATAGACTCTGTTTCTATCTTCTGGCGTACCTGAAAAGCGTAACCATCCATAAACGCCACCATCACAGTTATCTGGTGAAATATTATTGCTTAATCTTATTGCGGGATCAGTACCATGAGCTAATAGTGAGGTGACTTTTCCTTGAGCCCAAGTTGGTCCAGCGCTCACAGAGGCGTTGCCGAAGATAAAAAACAGTGTGCTAATGGTCAATATTAATGCTGATTTCATATGTTGTCACTCAATAATTCTAAGGTTAAGGAACCGGATTTGGCTGTATTCCTGAAATAATTTGGCAGGTATAAAACCATACTATATGCGTAGGATATTCTAACCGTTTATAAGCCAAAGCTCAATTTTGTGTATGTGTTCAAATCCTTTGTTGTTGAATCAATCAGTCGAACAACTTTTGTTGCTTCTTCCGCAGTTGAGTGGCGAACATTTTTCAGTCAGCTGTAAAAGCTAAATCAGGCGAGTGCTTGATATAAGCAGCTATTGCTGCCTAGATAATTCATATGCTGAAAAAAGCACGCCTTCGCATTCCTGAATGAATAAACTCCAACCCACATTTTTTAAAATACTTTATTTCCACTATAACAGTAAGATATGATTAAAAATAAATCAGATCTCAGTGCAAAACTGCTGCCTCAGCTTTTAGAAGAAAATAAGATAATAAAAACAATGAGATAGTGATGTCCTTGTCGTATGGTTGAAGTCGACTAAAACATTCATTCACTGCAAAGAGAGCCTAACATGATCAATTCTACGGAACGTTCGTAAGCAAATACAAAAAATAAAACAAAGCTTTTTCCAAATTAATGGACTGCCTTTAAACAATATATTAACGGATGATATTCTCAAACAGATTGCTGAAGAAGCTGGAAACTATCGCGACGATAATATCACCAAGAAAACAGGTGCCGCACTGCATGAAAAGGCAGAGCCTGATTGGCGGTGGAATCATTATCCTAGATTTCGCAGTTGACCGCTCAGAGATGAATGCAACACCATGAGATTGTTAAATTTTCTAAGTGCGCGCAGTTCATCCGGTGAGTAACGGTGTCCGGTAAAACCCTCATAGATACCTCAATAATAGCGGTTTTAATTGCCGCTGGTATAGCTGTAACGAACTTTCTTCTCGAAAACAGTTTTTTAAAAAACGCCAGACTTGCCGTGATATCTTGGTTAGCGGTTCAAAAAAAGCTCTAAAGGCGACCCCCT
>JALUUH010000022.1 GCA_027021445.1 Gammaproteobacteria bacterium | reverse complement strand
CCGATTTAGAGTCGGTGTTTCGTAGCCTCAAGTCCGAGCTGGGCTTACGCCCAGTATTCCATCATAAAACCGATAGAGTGAGTGGCCATATTTTCATCTCGGTGCTGGCGTACCACTTGGTGCACATCTTGCGCTTTCAACTTAAAGCACAAGGTATCCATTTAAGCTGGAACGGCTTGCGACAAAAACTAATGGGGCAAGATAGAGTGACCGTTCAGCTTAAACGCAAAGATGGCAAAACGCTCCATGTTCGCAAAACAAATTGAAGCGACGCCAGGACGGACAGATAAAGCGGTCATTGACCAAAAAATAGAAAGCGTAGTGCCATAACGAGCGAATGAAAATCGTAAATTACTGATTTAAAGAGATTATTTAGGGGGTAGTGTTAAACATGGGCTAGGAGGCCTATGTAAAAGTAACGAGTGAAGTTGGTAACATTTAACGCTATACTCCAAAGCGTTATGTTATTTCTCACAATGAAAACCTAGTTCGAAACTTTAGATGCCTTATCGAGATACTCAAGCAGTAGCAAACTCTCCTAGCCTGCAAACCCTGCATAAGGCTTGCGCAAAAATATGTAAACGATTTGGTTTTCAATATTTTTTACTCATCAGCAAAACACCGCATCATACACAGCCGCGACTGACTATTATTCAAGGCAAAGACAAAAATCTGCCAGAGCTTATTTTTGAGCGTCATGGCATTATAAGAGTTTCAACGCATGCGATGGATGCAGGCAATGAAGTTGACAATTTACTGCGACAAATTCCAAATAATTACAAACATCAGTTTGCAAACATATTACTGAGTGAACAAGTGAATATTCCGCTGATCAATCATGTTAGCTTTCCAGTGATAGGAAAAGAGGGAGATATTGGCATGCTCATTCTTTCATCCTCTGTCAATCCTTCCCTTTCATCACCTCCTGGAATACAGTTTTCTCATGTCCAAGAGTTTACCGAAAAAATTCATCAATCTGCGATGAATTTGTCGCAAAATAGAACCTCCGTGGCTCAGCACAGCCTGACTCCCAGAGAATTAGAGTGCTTACATTGGGCTGCCGCCGGTAAAACGAATTGGGAGATTGGAGTAATACTCGGAGTTTCCAAGCGTACCATCGTATTTCATTTACACAACAGTGCAAAAAAGCTAGAGACTTCAAATCGATACCATACGGTTGCACGTGCTGTTTCTTTAGGCTTAACCTAAAATTCGCAGTTAGGAAGAGCTTTTCCCTATTTCAGAATCACCATGCAAAATGCCTCAAGATATCATACAATACAATACAAGTTTAGATAAACCTAAATTGATTAAAATGATGGAACTCAAAAAACAGCCCAAAATATCGCGTTGCACGAATTACAATATTGAACACTTCAACAAGCTGGATAAGTCAGATTTGGATCAGAAGTTTTTTTTGCCTTGCGGCTGCGAGCAAGCTAGCCTATTTGCCCTGTCTGAATCATACCAATGTTCAAAATGTCAAATCAAATACATCTATTCATTTTGCCTAAATGAAGTAGTGACCGAAGAATCCACATGGCATTGTGAATATTGTGGTTCGGCATAGTAAAACACTAAAAAGGTGCCGAATAAAAATCATATTGAAATATTTCAATTTCATCTTCAAAATTTATATCCGGTAACTCAGGAATAATTTTCATTGGGTTTAAATAGGTTTGCCCATAATATGTCTGCATTATGTAATCGAAATAAACTGTTTTTTTTATTTCCGGGATAGAATATATATCTTTAGTATAGGGCCATAAATGCACATAGTCTTGTAAGCGCTGACGGTTGCATCTCATGTATGGATGGTATATCGTATCGAATCGAATAAGACTAGTGAACAATTTTATATCTGGTTCCGTGAGACTTTCTCCTAATAAATATCTCGAATGTGATAATTGCTCATCTAGCTCATTTAATGCTGAAAATAAAGCTTCCAAATTATCGCTGTAAATTTTCTGAGTAGGAGCCAAGCCAACCTTGTAAACTCCGTTATTTATATTTTCAAATACAAATTCATTATATCTCTCTATTTCATCTGCTAGATTATCTGGGTAAAGCTGTACATCAGAACTTGACACTTTTTGAAAAACGGTATTGAGCAAGCGCATAATTTCAAGTGATTCATTGTTTACTATCTGAGATGTTTTACAATCCCAGAGCACTGGCACTGATACATTTCCCGTAAATTCAGGTTCTGATAGTTTATATATTTGATATAAATAATCACAGCCATTCACCCTATCGAGAGCACAGCCGTTTCGTGTACTAAACACCCAGCCATATTTTGCAGGCGTGGGGTCAAGCATTGTCACTGAAAGGTATTCCTGCAACTCCAGTAGTACATAGCTAATTAACACACGATGACTCCAGGGATCACCATATCCCAAATACAAGTGATAACGCCTAGGCTCTAGGGTAAACTCAGCAGTCGCATTCGATGAGACTAAATGATTAAAAAAACTTTTTTCACGATGGAAAATTCTACTGTAAGATTGCGCCTCTTCCAGATTAGCGTATTCTTGTCCCCTAATCAGTATTGCCATACAATGTCCTCAGGAATTAAGTATTAATTATATTACCAAGCTTGCACGATAAACTTATGAAAACTCACATGCCTACAAAAGCACTACTCCTTGCCATCGCTACAATGTGGATAGTCTATGGCTTACAGTATTTTATCCCGTTGGAACAATTTGGGATTGTACCACGCACCTTCAGTGGGCTTATCGGAATATTTGCAGCTCCTTTTTTACACGCCAATCTACTCCATCTTATCGCCAATACCATTAGCCTGCTCTTAATTGGCTTGGTGTTTTTCACTGTACAAGGCAGAAAATCATTTGTAATCTCGGCAGAAATCATTGTCATTGGTGGTTTGCTCACATGGCTAATCGCTCGGCCCGATAGTATTCATATTGGGGCCAGTGGTTATATCTATGGACTTTTGGGTTATGCACTTTTCATTGGTGTTTTTCAGCGCAAACTGAGCAATATTTTATTTTCTAGCGCGTTCTTTTTTCTTTACGGTGGCGCGTTATGGGGGTTGTTGCCGATTAATCCATTTGTCTCTTGGGAAGGCCATGTTAGCGGCTTTGTCGCGGGCGCGCTGTGCGCAAAATTTGCGGGGCCGGAAAGAGCCACAGCTAGCCGTAGCGATTGAAAATCTTTACATCAACCTAAACTTAACCGGCATGGTGAACCAATACTGCCACCGATTCGAAGACTATCGGTCGCTGTTATTTGATCAATGACTGTGCTTGGTCCCGCTAACTCGATTCACGAAGGAATGAGTCACTGTTGTGCAGCTAGCGCCATGGATGGAATATACCACCTGAGGCCACAAGTTCTTTAATCAGCTCACTGGATTCTGCCGCAGTCTGCACCGGCGATAAAAGATGAATCAAGGCTTTTTTGTTTTTAGCTCCCGCGTAAACCTGTAACGCATTGCCCAGTGGACGATATTGCGTTCTGCCTTGTTGCGAAACATCCGGTGCATAGGTTGCCATGAAAGCAAAAGGATACTCCGGGTCTTTGCTATTTTCGGCGAGATGAAAACAACCCCGTCCTACTTGCCGCCACTGCGGTGCCCGTGATTCTAGAAAATCGGCAAGACTTATTTTATTTTGCAGAACTTGCTGGCAAATCCAATCATCTAACAAATTCCAGTGATGTTCTAATACTTGTGCGGGTGAGATACTCCGCACCATGCATCGGTGGAGCAGTGAGTAATACTGACTGACTTTCTGAGTTCCACGGAATGGGTTCCAGCGCGAACGCTTTAGCAGTTTCGAGCTTGGGCATATGACAGCGTTCTGACATATACGAGCACGCAAAATCCCGCCAAAAATGCGCCGAGTTTGAAAATACCGAACTGTCGCGACTAGACGCTAAGGGAAACAAGCCTTCGCCAACATCGTTTTTAAAAGCTGCTGCTATTTTGTTAGCGGAGAGATCGTCTGCGCAATGTAAATGCCCAGACGGTAAGATGCTAATTTTTAGTGACATTAGCGGATTCATCTTTTGTTCTCTATCTGTATTGTTTGCGTACTCAATAATTTCGATATCATACTAATGAAAAGAAAGACTGCTATTATATTAATATTTACTCTAATAAGATAAGAAATATTGTCATTATTTAATTTATATACTATGCTTACAAATGTAAGCATTAATTACCATTATAGCCACTTAAGATAATAAAAGTTATCATTATGAATTTTGAGTCAATGACTGACCAATCGATTACAGCGGAGATCGGTCGCCGAATCGAGCAAATGCGCCTGGAACAAAACCTCACCCAGCAGCAAGTGGCGGATGAGATTGGTTTGTCGCGTGTGAGTTATCGCAAATTAGTGAGTGGCGCCGCCAAATTTGAAAATATTATCGCGGTACTGCGCGCGTTGGGGCGATTGGATTTAGTCGAACAGTTTGTGCCCGAGACAACATTCAGTCCAATGCAGCAATTAAAATTAAAAGGCAAACAAAGACGGCGCGCAACGGGTGGGCGTGCACGGAAAGCGGACACGAACAACAACGAAGATAGCGAGTTAGACTGGTAATGCAAAACCTGGCAGAAGTCCGTTTATGGGGTGAATTGCTCGGGGCGCTGGCCTATGATCCCAGATCAAAAATAAGCACTTTTGAGTATGCGCCAGAATGGATGGCGAGTAAGGTTGAAATCGCACCGTTGCGAATGCCTTTATCTTCCCGAAAATTTCAGTTTCCAAGCTTAAACCCGGAAACCTATAAAGGCCTGCCTGCGGTATTTGCGGATACCTTGCCGGATGATTTTGGCAATGCTGTTATCAATGCATGGCTCGCGAGAGCAGGGCGAGATATTACTTCTTTTACTCCACTTGAGCGTTTGCTTTATTCAGGGCATCGTGGCATGGGGGCGTTTGAATTTGAGCCTGCTATTACGCAGACAACGACCCGCAACGAGCAAATTGAGCTTGCTTCATTAGTCGAAATGGCACAGCAAATTCTAGATCAGCGCGCCAAACTCTCAATGAATATGCAAGCAAACAAGGTAAATAATGCTGCGATGTCTGTTTTATTCCAGGTGGGTACATCGGCGGGTGGTGCGCGCGCCAAAGCCTTGGTTGCCATCAATGCGGATAGAACTCAACTACGCTCTGGTCAAATAGATGCCCCGCAAGGTTTTGAACATTTTTTACTGAAGTTTGATGGGATAGAAGAGCACAAAACGAATAGCCAAGTGTTTGCTGATCCGAAGGGTTTTGGTCGTATGGAGTATGCATATTACCTAATGGCAATGGATGCAGGGATTAATATATCGCCCTCAGAGCTGTTAATTGATGGCGCGAGAGCACACTTTATGACAAAACGTTTTGATCGCAATGGTAACAGAAAGAAGCATTATGTTTCCTTATGCGCCATGGATCATGCGGATTATAAAAAACCAGGGGCTTATAGTTATGAGCAATTATTATCGGTTGCAAGACAATTAAAATTACCCAGAACGGATGCGATTGAAATTTATCGACGCATGGTCTTTAATGTGGTTGCACGCAATCATGATGATCACACCAAGAATACTGGTTTTTTGTTGAATACTAGGGATAGTCAATGGCGGTTATCCCCCGCCTTTGATCTAGCCTATAGTTATAAAAAAGATTCACCGTGGGTTAATTCACATCAAATGACTTTAAATGCTAAACGAGATAATTTTACTCGTGACGACTTGTTAACAGTGGGCGCATTAATTGGTAATTTTAAAAAAGAATCTAGCCAGATTATTGATCAAGTGACCTCGGTAGTGGCTAAGTGGCAAGACTACGCAAATACCGCAGGCGTGTTTGAGCATCTCGCACATGAAATAAAACAAAACCACCGTCTCTCACTTTAAAAATATTTTGTTATAAGCTTACCAAATACTACATTTCAAAAACGCAGTTATTGTTCGAACATTCCTTAATCATGATCTGTCCGCTAATTATGATTAAATGCGCTCGCTAACCGGTTATATTGTATTGCCTCTGATATTTCCTTTGAAAACTTATCGGAACTTAGCTTTGCTAATAATTCAAACGCAGCTTGGTAGCTAACTGGCCCGCCATTGGAGGTAATGACCTTATCATCGACGACTACATTTGTGTCATATTGAACCTTGATTTTCGGATAGGCCTTAGAGAGCCCCTTTTCGCCGCCCGCCCATGTTGTTGCTTTCTTACCATCTAGAATACCCGCTTCACCAAGCAAAAAAGCACCAGAACAATTACTCACCATCCAAGAGGCCGATTCACTTTGCTTTTTAATATACTCTATAAGTATTTCATCATTTAAAAAGTTTTTCATTTCATATGCGCTAGGAACAATTAACACATCAAGAGAAAGAGCATCAAAAATCGTTTTATCCGCGATTATTCTGAGCCCCTCTTCTGATAACACTTCTTTCTTCTTGGTCGCAGAAATAACCACTACCTCGTAGGATGAGAACCAAGATTTTTTTGTTGCAGCACCAAAAACTTCAATAGGTGCAGTAACATCACTCGTTAAAAAACCATCAAAAACGAGAATCCCAATCTTTGAAGTAGTTGCATAAACTGACGTATTGATAAAAAACAACACCCCTATAACTACCGATATTTTTTTGATTATATTCATCCTGTTCTCCGTCTAAATAGTATTTCTAATGTCTTGGTTAATAAATTTTTTTTTCGGTATTGGCATCAAAATTTCTGCCCTTCAGGAAATTAGATAAATATCCCTGCCTTTTACCGATTAGTTCTAATTGCTTCGCTTTTAAATCAGGAGGGTAGACTGCCTTAGCTACTCTAAGTTCAAGTAAATGGTTTTTCCATTCAAGTATTTTTGAGTGCCGCTCATTAAAAAAGATTACAGGGTTTACTTCATTTATGCAGTCCAGATATTGAAACAGAGGAACAAAGCTGAGGTCAATCAGCGAGCAATCAGATCCATTGAAATATGGCCCTTGGTGTAAAGTACGTTCAATTTGATCGAACTTCATAAGTAAGTCATCCCGAACTTCATAGAAGTCTTCTTCTGTTTCTTTTATCGTTAAATAGAACAAGTCCCATAGGCAAGTATCCCCAAACTCAATCCAGCTTCTATTTTCTGCACGTAAAATCAAATTCTCAGGATGAAGTTGTTCTGGATAAGCTTCATCAATATATTCACAGATGACCGAAGACTCGAAAATTACATGCCCATCTACCAGTAGCAATGGCACTTTTTTTAACGGTGATATTCGCATAAACCATTCAGGTGGTTTTGCCAATTCTATAAATTCTATTTCATAGTCTATTTCCTTGAAGCTTAATAATATTTCAGCCTTTTTAACAAATGGACATAAATTGAAACTAATTAGTTTTAACTTCAAAATTCGAATTACTCCATATTTTCGTAGGGCATAACGAGACCTGCGGAAACAAGTTTTATCATATTCTGAATCACATACTACACTGAGGCGACGTGAGATGAAAGAACCCACAATCTACAAAAAACGGTGGAAAGTCGAAGTGTTTCATAAAAACATTAAATCGAACACCGCTTTGACGAAGTCACCCACCAAAGTTGTCCGGACTCAAACAAATCATATTTTTATGTCGTTCTATGCAGCGGCTAGATTAGAGGTGTTGAGTATAAAACAAAGGCTCAATACGTTTGCGTTGAAAAACAAACTTTGCATTAACGCGATTCGACTAGCTTTCGAGGAGCTACCGACTCTCAAGGATATAACTGCGTAACATCAGTATGTAAAATATCAGGAAAAATTAGAACGAAATCTAGATTTCGATAAATAAAATAGATTTATGGCGATGAATTATCAAGCCAGCCTTCTAAGAAGGCTGGCTCTTATACACCCTTAATAGGGTGAGATCAAAACCACGTTCTAAGAACGTGGATTTTTACTCTACGGCCTACGCCGCATATCCAATCACAGCATATCTCTTTTCTTACGCGACAAGTCCATCAAAAATCAATATGAAAACAATCTGTTACCAAGATAGCTCTTTTAAACGATAGAATAGCCAGCTATAGCCGCAAAGATTTTGATATGCCCTCCAGGCGATGAAGTTGGAGGCCTTGCGTAAAAGACATCCACCAAGGCATGGAATCATTAGGATACTGGCCAGGGTAGACCGCTGGACATGAAGGCGCTCAAATCCAAGGGACGGAAAAACCTGGCTGCAAGCGGTCAATAATGCCAACGTCCCTCGAAGCGGATGCTCGATATCTGGCTGTATATCGCTGAAGACAGTTCCGTTAATGCTGACCGCATGTTAATAACTCCATGGTTGCATATTTATGGTATGTCAAGTAAAAGTGCTTTATTAACACCCCCTTATTCTCCTAGTCCTTTTATTCTGCTTTCTGGTATTGCACAAATCCTATGTGAGTCTTTATCTCGGTTATAGGGCGATACGATTTTGTATGTGCTCGCCTACCGGTTGTTTTTCTCACAAAAACAACTATTATGTCCGTGCGGGAATCTCATAGCTTATAGCATAAAAAGTAGTCATCTTCAGGTAAAAAATACTATGTTTAACAAAATTACAAGAACTCTCTTTGGTAGTCGCAATGACCGCGAAGTAAAACGAATGAGTAAGATCGTTCAGCAAATAAATTCATTTGATGAGACTTTGAGTTCTCTCTCTGACGAAGAACTACGTGAAAAAACAAATGAATTTCGTCGCTTATTAGCTGATGGAAAAACGCTCGATCAAATTTTACCCGAAGCCTTTGCGGTTGTTAGAGAGGCTGGTAAACGTGCGCTAAATATGCGGCATTTCGATGTGCAAATGATCGGTGGTGCGGTACTTCATTCTGGCCGAATTTCCGAGATGGGAACGGGAGAAGGTAAAACCTTGGTGGCTACCTTACCTGCTTATCTTAATGCGTTATCGGGAAAAGGCGTACACGTCATTACCGTCAATGATTACCTTGCAAAACGTGATTCGGAATGGATGGGCAAGCTTTATAATTTTCTGGGTCTCAGCGTCGGTGTCGTCGTTCAGGGGATGGATGGCGCAGCAAAACAGCAAGCTTATGCGGCTGATATTACTTACGGAACGAACAACGAATATGGCTTTGACTATTTACGCGACAACATGGCGTTTCGTGGTGAAGACAGGGTTCAGCGTGGTTTAAATTATGCGATTGTGGATGAAGTGGATTCCATCTTAATTGATGAGGCGCGGACTCCTCTCATTATTTCGGGGGCTGCAGAAGATAGTTCCGAGCTTTATAAAAAAATCGATAAGTTGATCCCTCAGCTTGAAAAACAGTTGGAAGAAGAGGGGCCTGGAGATTATTCTCTTGACGAAAAAAGCAAACAGGTTTTCCTAACCGAAACAGGACATGAAAAAGCGGAAAAAATGTTAGTCGATATTGGGCTACTGCAAGAAAATGAAAGCCTATACGACCCGCAAAATATTAGTTTATTCCACCACATTACCGCAGCATTAAAAGCCCATGTATTATTTCAAAAAGATGTTGACTACATTGTCAAGAATGATGAAGTTATTATTGTTGATGAATTTACCGGGCGTACAATGCCGGGGCGAAGATGGTCAGAAGGTTTGCATCAAGGTGTGGAGGCCAAAGAAGGGGTTAGCATACAGCAAGAAAACCAAACTCTCGCATCGATTACCTTTCAAAACTTTTTTCGCATGTATGACAAACTGAGTGGAATGACAGGTACGGCGGATACTGAAGCATTTGAGTTTCAACAAATATATAGTTTAGAGGTTACCGTAATACCTGCCAATCGACCGGTTAAGCGCGAAGATATGGGTGATTTGGTTTATCTGACCGAGCAAGAAAAATATGATGCGATTGTCGCGGACATTAAAGACTGTAATAGTCGTCGGCAACCGGTGTTGATTGGCACCACTTCGATTGAAAATTCCGAACGTATTTCTGCTGTCTTGAAAAAAGCAAATATTGCTCACGAAATTTTGAATGCAAAACATCATGACAGAGAAGCTGATATTATCGCTCAAGCAGGTCAATCGGGGGCTGTCACCATAGCGACTAATATGGCCGGTCGTGGAACCGATATTGTATTAGGTGGAAGTTTAACTGCTGAACTCGAAGTGCTGGGTGAAAACCCCAGCGAAGATGCTGTTGCAGCTGCGACAAAAGTGTGGGAAGAGCGACACCAAGCAGTTCTCGATTCGGGCGGATTACACGTGATAGGAACGGAGCGGCATGAATCTCGGCGTATTGATAACCAGTTACGAGGACGTTCTGGTCGTCAAGGAGATGCAGGATCAACCCGGTTTTATCTTTCTTTGGAAGACAGCTTGATGAGGATTTTTGCATCCGAGCGAATGGGTTCATTGATGCAAAAACTGGGAATGGAAGACGGCGAAGCGATTGAGCATCCTTGGGTTTCAAAAGCGATAGAAAATGCGCAGCGCAAAGTTGAAGGCCGCAATTTTGATATTCGTAAGCAATTATTAGAATACGATGATGTTGCTAATGAGCAGCGAAAAGTAGTTTATGAGCAACGCAATGAATTAATGGATACCGATGATATTGCGGATACCATAGAAGCTATTCGCAGTGACGTATTGAATGATGCCATTAGTACTTATATTCCACCGCAAAGTATCGATGAGCAATGGGATATAAAGGGCTTAGAAGGATTTTTTGCTAAGGAGTTTGGCCAGCATTTTGAAATTCAACAATGGCTGGATGAGGATGATGAATTACATGAGGAATCGTTGCGTAGCAAGATCATTGGCATCATAGAAGATGAATATAAGCAGAAAGAAGCGATTGCGGGAGCTGCAAATTTTCGAAACTTTGAAAAAATGGTTATGCTTCAGGTTTTGGATAATTTGTGGAAAGAACACCTTGCCGCTATGGATTATTTACGTCAAGGGATTCACCTGCGAGGGTATGCGCAAAAAAATCCCAAGCAAGAATATAAGCGGGAAGCTTTTGAATTGTTTTCGCGTTTATTAGACAGAGTTAAGCTTGAGGTGATTACTATTATTTCTCGTGTCCAGATTTCGAATGCGGAAGAAGATATGGCGAAAGTGGCTCGGCAACGAGAGCAGCAACAACCTAAAATGCAATATCGTCACCCGAATGCAGAAAGTGTTATTCCAGATGGCGGTGCTGATTTACCTCAAGGTGATGGAAAATCGAGTTTAGAACCTGTTAAGGCTCCGTTTGTTCGTGAAGGCCGCAAAGTAGGGCGTAATGAACCTTGTCCCTGTGGATCGGGGAAAAAGTATAAACAATGTCATGGGAAACTGGGGTAGTTTATTCATTTTTGTTAGCGCCCAAAACGAATAATGTCTCCAGGACTGAGCTTAGTGGTGTTGATTTCCAGTTTGCCAATGGCGAAGAGTGGTTGTACTTGCTGTATGGCCATGGTTGCTATCGGTGTTTCAAGATAACCAAGGTATTGATTGCTGCTCGCACCAATAAGTGGATCGGGGTTTAGTCGATAAGCCATTAATACATCCCCGACTGAAACGAGTGAAGAAGCACCGGCATCAAAAAAGACTTCCTTACCATCAACGTGAACTATACGTGCGGAAAATGGAAGTTCATCTAAGTCTTCTAATACCATTCTGATTTGCGAGTCGATAATTTGGTTTATCATTTTTCCATATCGGCTGGCATAAAAATGGGTGTTAGAAAATAGAGGCATGTTTTTTTCGAAAATTTCTCCATGTTTAACGAGTTCGCTGGAACGATGTCGAGCAATTCGGACACCTGAAATTCCGTCATGAATAAAAATCTCCATTTCAAATCTTCGTTTTTTACCAAAAAAATTCAGCAAGCCTTGTTCATGGCTGAGGTCGCGTAAAATACCGCTAACCACAATTTGGGTTCCTGTTTTCGTGGCGATGTCGGAATAGATTTTTGCGGAGTTGTGCTGATACTCTTGATCAAGTGCTGAAACCAGATATTGTGTAGCATCTACGCCAATAATGCTTCCTGTGTTTTCTAGGCGTCGAATAAATTCGCGTGGTAAATCTTTTTCAATATTGGGTAAGTCTTGAACGTGTTGGCGTTGCAATATATCAAATTGAAGAAAGGCGACTTTTTTTCGGTAGCGTGCCGCCGGTGATGGAGAGCGTTGTTGTTCATCATCTATTTGTGCGCGAATGCGAACATGTATTATTCCGTCTTGTTGCCATTCATCCAATACCTTCATTTGCTCAACGGTGCCCACTCCGTTTACTCGAGAGCTTTCAATGATGAGTACGTTTGATATTGTTGTCGCAGTACTCTCAATATGTGCTTTGTATTGCAGCGCTGCTTGATTTAATGCATCTTTGATAGCGCGATTTTTTGCAAGATTAAGCGCGCCGTCAATAATGGGTGCGCTACCAACAGCTACATAGGTTTTAGTGGCAAAAGTTAATGAGGTATAGCCGTTACCAACAAAAAAAATAATGAGTATTAAAAGTTTTTTCATTTATTGGTTCTATTTGAGGGCTACCTTTTCAGGTAAAAGTTGTCTTTGTTATTCTCTGTGGTAGATAAACTTGCTTGTCTAAATGGCGAAGGTGACGGAGCAGGCCGGTCTTTAGCCTTCATATTTGACGGAATACAGTTTGCTTCGTTAGGTTTGCTCAATGCGGCAGATAATAAGTGTTGGCCTACGTTTAACTCAACAATTGTTTCAAAGCTTCCATCTTCTAAAGGATTCTCGCCAATGACTTTTGCACCTCGTAAATGAGTATCGAGATAAATGCGGAACCGATCTTTTTCCACAACCATGTCGCCAATCGTGGTGCCACCCCAGATTTGAATCCCTGAAACACGTTCAGCTAAGCTTCTCAATGCATCAATTTTCGCGGCGCGCATCGCCATGAGGCGGCGCTGTGGTTCTGGGTAAAAGCTTTTGGGTGGGGCGCCATAACCCGTCGTACGGATAGTCGTCTCCTCAGCTTGTTTGCCTTTATTGTTAATATAATGTTTGTCGCCTACGCATTCACCTTTGTTATTCGATGATGTGCGTGAAAAAAACATAGAGCTGTCTTCATCCTTAGATGTTAAACCTAGGCTGGCGCAACCTGTTAACAGAGCGATGCTGATAGCAATCGCAATACTAACGGCAGATTTCTTGAATTGTAAAAACATAAACTCACCTCATTTTGCCTTTATGTGTAAAAGCACTTGCTTTTAAATCGGGTGAGACAAAGCAAATGATATACCAATAGGTTTTGGCGTGTTTTTTGTAAACGATAATCTTAAATTATCCTAGAATCCGCAGTTGGACGAATTGAGGAGTCATTTCTAGCTTATATCAAAGGGAAGGGAATGGAGTAGCATTATGATTAGCTTACGCAATAAGTATTTCTTAATAGCATTGATTGCGAGTTTATTATGCATATATGCCAGTGTCGCCTTAGGTGCGGGAACTAAAAGTTGTTACGACAAAATAGATTATATTAAGCCTAACAATGTGATTGCTGAACGAGCGCTCTATGTTTTTATCGATCAAACCACTCCCTTAAGCGGCAAAATGCGGAAAAATTTATCCGCCCTATTGACCAAATGGGGAAGACAGGGCGACCTTCTGAAGATTGCAAGATTCTCCGCAAATTATCGTGGAAAATATCCAGAGTTAATATTCAATGAAAAAATAGATGGGTTGCCCGGTCAGCAATATATATACAATTTGCGATGGAAAGATAAAAAAGAATTATTGGCATGTATCGAAAACAATGAAAAGCAAGTGAGTAAGGCTTTTGCAAAAGTGGTTAAAGAAACTCTAGAAAGCAATAATCCCAAAACACCGAAAACTGAATTGCTTTATTCGTTAAAGGAATTGTCACGACAGGTGATTATAAAAAATGAGGCTAAGCAAAAAACGGTATTGCTGGTCTCTGATGGCATGGAGAATAGCCATTTATTGTCTTTTTATAAAAAAGGTGGCTTAAAAAAAGTAAATGTCCGAAAAACAATTTTAAAAATTCGTCGCCAAGGTTTGATCGGTCACTGGAAGGGAACCGAAGTCTACATCTATGGCTTGGCTTTAGGCTCCAAGAAAAATCCGTATACCAGTCCGCAAAGTGTGAATCGTCTTAAATCATTTTGGGAACACTATTTTGTCGAAGGAGGGGCTGTTATTAAGGGCATAGGTGCGCCTGAATTACTCGTATCATCAATTGATTAGATGCTTGAATCTCGAATCCGCAGTTCGTAGCGAGATTCATCCACAGGGTGAAATGCCAAGCGTATAGTTAATTTCTATATTTCAACAAGTTACCGCCTGGTCAGGGCGGTCAACTGCGGACAGGTTTAATAAGGGATGAGGTATTTGTTATTTCCTCCCATCTTGTTTTCCTTTCGCTACTCTTATTCCTGAGGCTTTTTCCTGCCTGGCGTGGTTCCGGCCACCCCTGGCCCGTCCCGTGTCCATCTTTGGCGCTAGTCACTGTAAAACAGTGGCCCATTTCTTCGTAAATCTAATAGCAGGAGCTGCGCTGAAAGAGTTTTTACTTGACATTTGGCGAAAAAAGGAAGTGGAATTCAAGAGGGTGGGGGCTTAATCATTTAACAGCTTTTGCCATTTATTTTATGGTCGATTTTTTGACGAGATATCTGCAATGGCAGATTGCTTAGTTTGACTAAGGGCTTATATAATCCACGCTTCAAAATGAGCCGAATGGTGAAATCATGGTATCTAAGAATTATATCTATCGTTTATTTGGACAATCTCCCGTCAAGCCTTTGCAAACACACATGGAAAAAGTAGTGACATGTGTGGCTGAATTGCCCGCATTTTTTGAAGCGGTCATTGTGTCGGATAGAAAGCAAGCCAATAGCATACAAAAGCGTATCTCAAAATTGGAAAATGAGGCCGATGATCTCAAAAAAGAACTGAGATTACATTTGCCTACAGGATTAATGATGCCTGTATCGCGTAGAGATCTGCTCGAAGTTTTAACCATGCAAGATCGCGTAGCTAATAAGGTCAAGGATATTGCGGGTTTAATCGTGGGTCGAAAAATGAGTTTTCCCGATGAAATTGGTTCCGACTTATTGGTGTTTGTTAATCGCTCGGTGGATGCGGCGCGCCAAGCGCATAAAGCGATTAATGAATTGGATGAACTCGTAGAAACAGGTTTTCGCGGCTCCGAGGTTGATCTGGTGAAGTCCATGATCGAAGAGCTTAATCGAATAGAAAGCGATACTGATAGAATAGAAGTTGACGTTCGGGCTATGTTATTCAAGATTGAGAAAGAATTACCTCCCATTGACGTTATTTTTATGTATAAAATAATTGATGGTATCGGGGACATCGGCGATTTGTCCCAGCGTGTAGGTAGTCGATTGCAATTGTTACTTGCTCGTTGAGGAATTTTTAGATGGATTACGGTACGACGTTTATTATTATGGCCATTGTCTTTGGCCTTTTTATGGCTTGGGGTATCGGCGCAAACGATGTTGCGAATGCGATGGCGACATCAGTTGGTTCCCGCGCAATCACGATAAAACAAGCTATCATTATTGCTGCTGTTTTTGAGTTGGCTGGCGCAGTGCTCGCAGGGGGGGAAGTCACCAAAACTATTCGTAAAGGGATGGTTGATAGTGATTTATTAGTATCGAGTCCTGAATTAGTCATTTATGGCATGTTGTCCTCCTTGTTAGCTGCTGGTATTTGGCTGTTAATTGCATCTTGGAAAGGTTGGCCGGTTTCGACGACCCATTCAATTGTGGGTGCAATTGTGGGTTTTGCTGCTGTTGGAATAGGCATCGAAGCTGTCATGTGGGGCAAGGTCGGCTTTATCGCGATGAGCTGGGTTGTCTCTCCACTGCTTGCGGGTACGATTGCGTATCTATTGTTCATGAGTGTTCAGCGTCTGATTTTAGGAACAAGTCAACCGCTTGAAAATGCAAAAAAATATGTGCCAATTTATATTTTTTTTGTTGGTTTTGTTATTGCCTTGGTTACCGTATTCAAAGGCCTCAAACATGTAGGTTTAGAATTGAGCCTGTTGCAGAGCTATTTGCTTGCTTTTGTGGTGGGAGTCATCGCGGCTATTATTGGAAAGATCTTAATTCAACGCATAACTATCGACGTAAAAGATGACAAAGATTTCCACTTTACCAATGTAGAGAAAGTCTTTGCCGTATTGATGATGTTTACTGCTTGTGCGATGGCCTTTGCACATGGTTCGAATGATGTGGCGAATGCTGTTGGGCCAATTGCTGCGGTTGTTAGTATTGTTGAAAATGATGGCGTGGTTTCCCAGGAATCTGTTTTGCCACTGTGGATACTTGGTCTTGGTGGAGTTGGAATAGTGCTTGGTTTAGCGATGTATGGGCGGCGTGTTATTGCAACAGTTGGTTCGGGTATTACGGAACTTACCCCAAGTCGAGGTTTTGCGGCGACGCTAGCAGCAGCGACTACGGTTGTACTTGCTTCAGGAACGGGTCTGCCAATATCGACGACTCATACACTAGTGGGGGCAGTGCTCGGCGTAGGTTTAGCGCGCGGAATAGGTGCGTTAAATATGCAGGTAGTTAGAACCATCTTTATGTCGTGGATTATCACCTTACCGGCGGGTGCGATTCTCTCAATAATATTCTTTTTTACATTTAAGGAAATTTTTAGTTAGTTTAGTATTTTTCGCACGCCATAGCTATGCTGTCATTCTTACGGTGATGCGAACATTCCACTGTGATTGTTTGGTTATCTTAGAATTCGCTGTTGATTGCTTAGGCGTGAGCGTAAGCAGTTGATATGTTTAGACTTTTAATTGTTTTTCTGTTCGTTCATGGGGTGAACTGCGCTACGCGTCGAAGTTGTTCAAATGTATAATAAACCCTGAATCACAGATCGTCGCTTTCTGGTAGAATGCAGGCCATGGATATTACCCCAGTATTAGATGGTTTAAATGATGCGCAACGCAATGCTGTTTCCGCGCCTCCGATCAATATGTTAGTACTCGCTGGAGCGGGAAGCGGTAA
>JALUUH010000021.1 GCA_027021445.1 Gammaproteobacteria bacterium | reverse complement strand
GCCACTGTGCCCTGGTTGCATTTTTAAGTATATTTGGTTATCCGCAGAAGTGGCTGAGCGGGTGAAATCTATGCGTACTCCTGCGGGTGCGTCTGGGTTATCGACATTGAGAGGTATATTGAGCCAATAGAACTGGCCTTGTATTTCTTCTCCCGAACCACTCCAGGCTAAGTATAGTGTTTGTATGCTACTGTGGTCTGCAGGTAAGTTGGTGCCTGGCGTTGCAAAAAACAACCACGCTTGGTAAGTATCGCCAGATTGCTCGATTTGCATATGGCTCGGTGCATTAGGGTCGTCCGAATTTACCGGTAGCGAAATGAGTCCTTTGTTAAGCCAGGTCTCTGCCTGGCCTATAATACTTTCCATGATGAAATCAGCAACACAACTCTGTTGTTGAGACAGTCCAATGAGAAAGCGCGTCATATTATATCCATTTTCAAGAAAATCAGAATTTGGATCAAAGTATTGCTCACATTGATTAGGATCGTTGGATGCATTGCGAGATCGTAATTTTTCTTGAGTTTTTGAACTACTGGTGGCATTAACCAATACGGCAGATAGAGTAATGGGCAGATCCATGGTTATCTCTGGGGGTTTAATTTTTTCAGCTTGTTCGATGGAATCATCTGCTTGTTTTGGATTATTTCCTTTTAGCTGATCGGGTATACAGGCAACAAAAGAGATACTGAAACATAGGCCAAAAAAAAGGAGAGCAAGTCTAGATATAGATTGATTGATATTAATCATAATGTGTTTCCAATGTGAATTATTTGTTGACGACTTTTAGGTGGTGATTAACATTATTTAAATTGGAATTTTGTATCCAGTTTCTAAGCTCATCAATAGGCATAGGTTTTCCGATGAAAAATCCCTGAATATGATGGCATCCGTAATCTTGCAAATAGTGGAGTTGAGATTCGGTCTCGACGCCTTCAGCAATTAAATCTAATTCGAGATGATCTGCCATGTTTATAATAGTTTTTACGATGGCGGATGCTTTTGGGTCTGTTTCTATATCTTTAATGAAGCTTCTATCTATTTTTATGACATCAATCGGGTAGTTTTTTATATAATTTAAGGAAGAATAGCCGGTTCCGAAATCATCTAGTGATAAACGAATTCCAAGCTTATGGATTTCTTCTAATTTTCTGATGATCTCCTGGTTATTGCCGAGTAATATACTCTCCGTAATTTCCATGTTTAGATTTTTAGATGAAACCTTGGAGTGTGCTATCGCAGATTTTAACATTGGCAGAAAAGATTTTTCTCGAAAATGCAGGCCTGATATATTAATTCCTACTTGAATGGGAGAGGTGGTTAACGCTTGCAGTTCAATCGCGTCCATACACATTTTGTTTACTGACCATTTTTCAGTATCTGCAATGAGGCCAGATTCCTCAAGCGTTGGGATAAACTCTAGTGGTGGTACTAAACCCTTTTCTGGATGTTTCCAGCGTAGTAATCCTTCTACGCCAATGAGTGTATTTGAAACCGTATCTATTTGCGGCTGGTAATAGATAACAAATTGTTCTTCGTCTATCGCCTTGCGTAGATTGGTTTCTGCATGGTTGCATTTTTCTCGCGTTTTTTTATTGTCTATATAAAAACGGCACGCTGTGCTCTTTGATTCTTTTGCATGATTCAGCGCAATTTCTGAGTTACTCAGCATTTCACTTTCATCATTTGCATCTAATGGAAACATACTGATTCCCATGTTAATGCTAACGAATACGTCGATGTTGTTAATGGATAGAGGTTCTCGGAAGTGATCCATAATGCGCTTAGCAACGGTTTCAATGCTTTCTTTAGATTGCGCATTTACCAATGAAACAAAAAACTTGTCGCCGCCTAACCTGGAAACAATATCTTCTTCACGTACTGATAATTTAATATATTTTGCGGCTGTTTTAAGTATTTCATCACCTTGTTGATGTCCGAATGAGTCATTAATCGCCTTAAAACGACTAATGTTGATTAGTAGTCCACCGACTATGGAATCACAACTTGGGCTTGTTTTTATGCATCTTTTTAAATTATCCAATAATGATTCTCGATTAATTAATCCTGTTAATGGGTCAGAGTATTTTAATTTTTCGATATAGTCTTCTGATTGATTGTTTCTATTTTTACGCAGAAAGACAGATATGCCTGAGTCGGTTGGGTAGCAAATAAGTTCAAGTGTAAATGATTTATAAGTGTAATAAAGTTTATCTGGTTTTCGGCTTTTTATAATATCAAAAAGTTCGTTTTTAATTTTACATTTATTATGGTTGACGAATTTAAGAATACGACTAATGAGTTCAGGACGAGAATTGCAATTAAATAGTTGATAGGCTTTTTTACTGGCTAGTTTTATCTCTAGCTTGTCGTTGAGTAAAATGAAACCATCGGAGTCACGTTCCAGTAGTGTATGTATGTCACTAAGGGAAGTATGTGCCATTTTATACAGCTTGTTGGTATAAAAAAACGAAAATATTATGATCCCAATAACAAATACTCGCATCCAAAACTTTGTGGTATCCATAAAAATAAAATTTTCGATAAATGATGCATTGTTCAGATCGATCACGAATGTATCAAAAATGCTATCAATAATAACAAAGGTGATTATCAGCGTGAGGCAGGGAATAAGATGGCTTCTTTTTGAAATGTAAAAATGTTGACTCATATTACGTTGTATACACTTTACTTGAGTTTGGGCATTTGTATTGATTGCTTCGATGGTTTGTACAATCAGTCATTTGTTGAGCCTTGTTTGCTACATGGGTTACACTAATATCGTCCGTAAGATAAAAAAAACTCAAAAGAAATAGGTGTTTGTGTGAGCGAGTTCACATAATTGAGATGTTAATGAAGTGCGGTATATCAGCATTTTCTATTAGTTGTATACGCAGTGTATTATGCCATCTCGGGAGAGAATAATAACCAAAGCTAATATTATTGGAAAATCCTATGTATTCACCGCTGCAAACAAAGTTTACCTAGCGTTTTGATGGCATTACGTGCCTGGGTATCACTACAGGCTCCACAGCTCAATCGTAAATGGTGTTTATATTGTCCTTATCCGCCGTATATATCATCTTCAATAATAGGTATTTTTGCATCGCTTAAAATTTGATATACCTGCTTTTTGTTTTTCTCAGGCATGCATGAACCGAGTGGGTTGCTAAAGGTCGGTATGAGCACGCAGCCTGTTATTTTTCTTGTTCTGACGACTTTGTCTAGTGCTGCGGGGTCAATGCCCGTTTGCGGATGAGTGGGTATTTCAAGTACTTTCATGCCGAGTGTTTCTAATGTTTGTAAAACCCCAAAATAGGTTGGTGACTCCACTGCGATGGTATCACCTGATTTTGCAATACAGCGCAATGCTAAGTTAATAGATTCTAAACAGCCATTTGTTATTATTATTTCTTCGACCCGACTCCTACATCTCGACTCACGCATAAGCCTTACTATTTGTTGGCGTAGTTTAATATTGCCTTTGGCATCTTCATAGCTTGCGAGTGATTTCATGCGCTATTTTTTCATATAAAAAATACTGTGTATTGGAAATTTTTTGCATGAAAATAATCTGTACTGATAATTTTCATTAAAATTGTATCTGTTATGTAGGGTGTTTTTACTTTATTTTTGTATCTATGGCGAGCAATGAGTCAATTATGGGCAATAGGGTGTTTAAAAAATTACGGGGTTAATGTATATGTTGTTTAGTTGTTGGATGAATGGGGCCTTGGTGGCACCGCAAGATGCCAAAGTTTCGGTTTTTGATCATGGATTACTTTACGGTGATGGAGTGTTTGAAGGGGTGCGTTTTTACCACGGACACCCTTATAATTTGAATATTTTGTGCAACAAAAAACAGTAAATAAACAGGAATTAAAATCATGATTAATGTGGGAGTTATGGGCGCCTCAGGTTATATGGGCGGTGAAGTCGTTA
>JALUUH010000020.1 GCA_027021445.1 Gammaproteobacteria bacterium | reverse complement strand
TGATCGGCAATGGCTCCAATATAATAGTTGCCATACGGCATCGAACTTGAAATGCTAACCGTAGAATTCACTTGACTGCTCGCGCCACCCGCCAAGCCACTATTGAGGTTGCGTTCTCCGATGAATATATCCGAGGTGGTGATCGTCGCGTCTGTTGAGAGGTAATAGCCAACCCGAAAATAACTTGCTGGCCCCGCACCAGAATTGGCGACCGTATTACTTATGACAATGCTCTCACCCCGAGACCCGGTACTCGGGCCGCTCACTGCAGTCATCGTCAGATCGGATTTAGGTACGATCATTATATTACCTACCAAGCTATTATTGTTTTCATCGTCCTCATCGACCCAGCCGTTGTGATCGGCAATGGCTCCAATATAATAGTTGCCATACGGCATCGAACTTGAAATGCTAACCGTAGAATTCACTTGACTGCTCGCGCCACCCGCCAAGCCACTATTGAGGTTGCGTTCTCCGATGAATACATCTGCTGTGGTGATAGTTGAGTCGACGGAGAGATAAAAACCGACTCGAAAATAAGTTGCTGCTTCGCTGCCTTGGTTGTTAACAGTGTTGTTAATGATGATGCTCTCACCCCGAGCACCCATCGTTGGTCCGCTGACCGCATCCATGGTCAAATCCGGCCCCGTGCTTTGATTATATTTCACCGTGGCATAATCGAAATCAACAGCATCTGCTCTGACTCCGGTTACAATTACCGACCCGGATGGGCCAACAGATAAGGAGACAGCTGCATCATCAAATCCGCTATCATGGCGCACAGACCAAGCTTCGACACCTGTCGCAGCATCATAGCTAACGGTAGCAAAGTCGTTGAGACTACCTACAGGCTCAGCACTACTGCCGGTTACATAAAGATCGCCCGCTTCATCCAAGGTTAGATCGCCAGGAATATCATCGCCGCCGTTGTCATACCGGGCAAACCAAACCTCTATACCTGTACCGCTAGCGTATTTAACGGTGGCATAGTCAAATATACCGTTGGCGTTTTTGCTTGCTCCCGTTACATAAATATCACCCGCATTATCAATTCCGATTGCAACAGCTTGATCGGAATCACCATTATCGTACCGCGAAACCCAAAGTTGGTTGCCGGTTGATGAATCATATTTCAGGGTTGCATAGTCATCCGCAATACCATTAGAACTGTAGCCAGTCACATAGAGACCACCGACACTATCTAATACCAAATCAACCGGCTGATCAGTATATCCGTTATCGTAAACAGATACCCAAAGTTGAACCCCGGAAGCATCGTATTTAATGGTAGTGTATTTATCTTGGCTCGAACCGGTGATATAAATATTTCCGCTGTTATCAAGCGCAACCGCAACCGCAACCTCCTGAAGGCCATTATCGTATTTGGCAACCCACAACTGAGTACCTGCAGAATCGTATTTGACGGTCGCATAATCTTGATTGTAATAATGATCTTCGCTAGAACCTGTCACATAAACATTACCACTGTCGTCAATGGCAAGCGCCGTCGCTGCATCAAAATTAGTATCGTGGTAATGCTTGACCCAAAGTTGATTGCCAGATGAGTCGTATTTAAGAGTAACAAACTCGCCTTCGTTATTGTTAATGATACGAGTTCCGGTGACATAAACATTGCCGCTCTCATCGAGAGCCAGATCAGCTGCGGTATCATCCAAGCCGCCGTCATAGCTCGCCTTCCACACCAGGGTTCCTGAGGCGTCATATTTAATCGTAGTGATATCGAGATTTAATCCTTCGACGGATGATCCTGTCACATAGACATTACCAACAGAATCATGGGCGACTTTAACAGCGCTGTCGGCACCGTTGCTGAGTCCGTTGTAGTACACGGCCCAATCGTTTGCAGATGTCGCAGATAAGGCAAAACTAGAATAGAAAATTCCAGTTATTATAATTATCCCAACTCTAAATTTCGCGACAATATCAGAATAAGCAATCAATGCTTTGAAAATATTCATAATATACTCCTCCTTGTGTATCGTATACGAATTGCTAAAGCTAAATAGCAATGCGTAGTTGTAGCATCCCTTACAACGTGACTATCAACAACAAAATCTCTAGCAAAAAAATCGATAGTGCTAATATATCCTACACCCCTAATTGCGAAAAACAAGCTTTGTGGGTACGATTTTTTAGCGTATAAATGGCAGAAAATTAACGTGGATTTTCTGTCAAAAACAATACCGTTCTATTTACATCATCTTAAAAAACAAGGTGAATACCCATAGTCTAGTTACAAAACGATGCTGAAGGGAAGAAGGGCGGGATGACCATCCCGCATGATCGGTATTTGGAATTGAATCCCCGAAATTTTGAGAGACGAAAGGCTTATCGGGGGTTGTTTAAGATGATCGATGCAGGACAATTGATAGACAATGAAATAAGGATGGCCACTAATGGGAATTATGTTCTAGGTAGCACAAAATTTCAGGAATAGATTGCACAAGCATTGGCTGGATGGCTATGAAGATGTTCTTCGCTGTAGCGATGCTGAGTTGCTGGATGAAATCGAGGCTGGAGATAAAGTGGACTTCGATTTTATCGAAACACGGGACAAACCTTGCGTGATTACCGATATCGAAGCACAGTGATGAGTTTGAGGGTGGCATTCTGCTGAACTCCACCTTAGTACCCAGTAGTTATGTTGCTTTATCTCTGTTGATAAAAAAGAGAAAAGTCGATGTTTTTTTCTAAATATGCCGAAATTGATAGGTCTAAGGCATGAAATAACGCATCAAATGATGTATATTTACATCTAATACAATCAACGATGCGAGGCATGAGATGCGTACTACCCTGAATATTGATGATGACTTGCTGGCTGAGGCGCAAAGGGTGACTCATTTAACTGAAAAAGTGGCGTTGGTTCGAGAGGGGCTGCGGGCGCTGATCGAGCGTGAGAGTGCCCGGCGTCTGGCCAAGCTGGGTGGAACCGAGCCGCAACTGGCTGCAATACGTCGCCGCCAACCGGACGCGGAATGATCCTCGTCGATACATCCGTCTGGATTGATCATTTTCGAAGCGATGACAATGCGTTGACCCTGTTACTGAATGGTTGCCGGGTGTTGATGCACCCGTTTGTATTGGGTGAGCTGGCTTGTGGAAATCTTTCCAATCGAGCTGAAATACTCAAGCTGTTGGGAGCCCTGCCACAAGCGTCTACCGTGACCGACTCAGAAGCTCGGTTTTTTATTGACCAGCACTCATTGATGGGAAAAGGCGTTGGCTATATTGATGTCCATTTATTGGCATCCGTGGCACTGGATGGGTCGGCCGTGATCTGGACACGGGACAAGCGGCTCAATAGCGTGGCTGAAAATCTTTCGATGACCTACTGACGGTCCGGGTCCCGGGTCCGGGAAATAGCAGGAAATAGGGGACAACAGGAAATAGGGGACAGACCACAAGGAAATAGGGGACAGACCACAAGGAAATAGGGGACAGACCACGATTAAAGTGTTGTTATGGGGTTTTCAGCATTATGGGAGATGATTAATGCCACGCAGGGCACGTATCTCAATACCGGGAATAGTCTGGCATATCATTCAACGTGGGAATAATCGCTCGGTTTGTTTTTTCACGAACGAAGATTATCAATTTTATTTACATCATCTTAAAGAACAAGCGAATAAAAGCGGATGTGATATTCACGCCTATGTTTTGATGTACATTTGTTGCTGACGCTAAAATATGAAAATAGCATTAATAGTGGTCTGTCCCCTATTTCCTGTCCCCTATTTCCTATTTCCTATTAATAGTGGTCTGTCCCCTATTTCCCTTCTATTTCCCTTGTCCCCTATTTCCATAGTGGTCTGTCCCCTATTTCCCTGCTATTTCCCTGTCCCCTATTTCCCTGTCCCCTATTTCCCTATTTCCTATTTCCTATTCAAAACTCATTTACCCAGTGCATAATTAAGTTCTGCAAGAGCGATATAATAGTTTAATATGCCTTCATAATAATCGCGTTTTGCTTTCAGTGTAG
>JALUUH010000019.1 GCA_027021445.1 Gammaproteobacteria bacterium | reverse complement strand
CGAAGGCTTTGAAAGGCAAACATCAATGCAAAGATACAAATTTTCCTTCGACTGTAGTGCTCTCCTCCTTTTTAAGGAGGAGAGACAGAGAGGAGGTAAATAGTTGTTCTGGTATATATTATAAACCCTCTCTCTGTCTCTCTCCCTTGGCAAGGGAAAGAGAACTGGTGTTTCCTGGAAAGTATTTAGTTGAAAAACCCCTTTCGTTTCATCCAATCGGGCTTTTTCGACAGTCTCTACGAAGTTTTAGGTTCAAAATCCGGTGTTTTATGGTGTTTTAGGAGAAATTTCAATAATGACTTAATGTGAGCACGATCATACAAAAAAACCGTGCGAATGATAAAATTAACCCGGAAATGAAACCTGCGATAGATAAAAGCGTTTAAGAGGCTAAACTACTTGACAATGACAAAATATTTCCTTATTATTGGCGCTGTTTATTTAATTGGTACGGGGTAACAAACTACGGAGTAAAAAAATGGAAGCAAAGAGGGCACAAGTCACAACTTATCTTAAAATTGCTGTTTTGACGCTCTCTGTGTTGGCTCTGGTAACGGCCATTGCTGTTGGTATTAAATATGTTAACGACAAAAAGAGTGAAGCTCGAATTGCCGAACTTGAACAAGCGGTCAACGATCTGCGCTCTTCTATTAACATAGACAGTATTCGCCAGTACAGTATTCAGAAAGTGATTGCGATTATCAACCAGTATAATCTCGAAATGCCGGCACATCAAAAGTACGAGATAGCAGACGAAATCTATCAAATGAGCGTCAAGTACAGCAATTTGAATGTGGATTTGATTTGTGCAACAATTACACACGAGACAGCAGGAACCTGGGATCCGGAGATCGTATCTCCTGCTGGCGCTATGGGGCTGATGCAGATCATGCCCACTACCGGGATGTTTGTGGCGGCGTACGAAGGCCTTAACTGGCCGTCGGCGGAGGATGTGCTATTTAACCCAATTTACAATATTCGTATCGGTGCTCGCTATCTTTCTTCTCTGATCGATGCCTATGATATTGATGGCGGACTTGCTGCTTATAATGGCGGGGAAAGACGAGCGGCTTTGTGGCTGGGAAGCGGCAAAGCGCATGGCATTCTGGCCCGGGAAACGCAGGAATATGTGCCGGCAATCCGCAAGCTATACGAAGAATTTCAGGCCATGACGCTTTAACAAAACGACCGATACCTCAAAACTTAAAAAGGGTTGCCCAAATTATGGACAACCCTTTTTTTGTGACCTATCTTTGTCGAAATTTTCTCAATACATCAGATGGTTTGCGTTACTTTGCGAAAATGAAATCCGTAAATAGCCATTGTTATGGCCAGCGGAAATTTCTTCGGATATTTGAAAATGCTGAAAAACAGTAATTTCCAATAATAGAGTTTTCCTTTTTCGCGCAGTCCCAGAATCCAGATGGACTTGAAAAAGGCCTTTACTTCATTCAGCGACAATCTTGTGACGTGCGAGGAGGGCAACTGATATTCTTTGAGAAAGGTTTTCACTCTTTCGTAATATTCTTTTTGCGAATAGATAGTTTCGATGACCTGTTTGTACCCTTCTTTCAGTTTCTGGTAATTCATTTTCGGGATAAAGTTCATCGAACCGTCCATGTTGTCGCCGCTCATAATGTTCAGCAATCGGTTTTCCGATTTTAACCTCTGGAACAAACGGGTGCCGGAAGGCGCGTTCAGCAGACCAACCATGGCCGTCACAATACCGCTTTTCTGAATGAAACGAATTTGCTGCTCAAAAATCGATGGCGGATCGTTGTCGAATCCCACAATAAATCCGCCGGATACGATAAGACCCTGTCGCTGCAGCTTTTTCACCGAAGCCACAATGTCCCGCTGCAAGTTCTGGGATTTGCCGCATTCTACCAGACTTTCGTCATTGACGGTCTCGATGCCGACAAAAGTATGTTTGAATCCGGCTTTGACCATCAGGCGCACCAGCTCTTCATCGTCCGCCAGATTGATGGAAACTTCTGTAGTAAAAGAATATGGATAATTCCGTTTTTCCGACCAGGCTATGAGCGCCGGCAAAAGTTCTGTTTTCAACTTTCTTTTGTTGCCAATAAAGTTGTCGTCGACAATGAAAACATCGCTTCGCCAGCCATTCCGGTAGAGCGATTCCAATTCGGTGATAAATTGCTCTGTGCTTTTCGTGCGCGGTTTTCTGCCGTTCAGCATGGTAATGCTGCAAAACTCGCAGTTATAGGGGCAGCCCCTGGAATACTGCACGCTCATAGAGGCATATTTTTTCTGATCCAGCAGACTCCACATCGGGATCGGCGTTTGTGTGATATCGGGATAATCATTGGTCTGGTAAATGTATTTGGGTGTCCCTTTTTGCAAATCTTCCAGGAACGGCGGTAGAGTAATTTCAGCTTCGTTTAGAATGAAATGATCGACTCCTTCGATAACCTGATAGTCGGTAGTAACCAGCGGTCCGCCGGCAACAACTTTAACGCCAAGGTTGTTGCAACGCCTGACAACTTCCTTGAACGAATTCAGGTGGACGTTCATCCCGCTGATGAACACATAGTCGGCCCATCGGATATGATCGTCTTCCAGATTAGAGACGTTCATATCAATGAGCTTTTTCTCCCACTCTTCTGGCAGCATGGCTGCAACCGTAAGCAGGCCCAACGGTGGTTCCGATGATTTTTTGGAGATGAATTTCAGGGCATTTCGAAAACTCCAGAAGGTAGAGGGGGTTTCCGGATAGATGAATAAGATTTTCATGGTTTTTCATCCTGGTTAAATAAAAAGTTGGAAACAATTTGATTGAATATATAAAATATTTCTATTAAGTTTTGTAAAAGAACTGTAAAACCGCGATTTGTTGCTAAGCGTATAATAATTAAGGCAATATTGATTGCGGAAGAGAAGACAGGACACAAAATAATGCGTAAATGGCGATTTTTTCTGCATCCGGTTTTTATTTTTGTTTTTGCCCAATTGGCCTGGGTTTCCTTGCTTGGGCTGTGGATATACTGGTATGTCACAAACTATATCATTCTGGAAAAAGTCGGCGACAAACTGGCGCCGCAACTTGTTTCGAAAACTGCCAATGTCATCACTCTCATCTGGGGCGTTGTGCTTCTGGTCGTTTTGCTCATCGGAATGTATTTTATTTTTATTTATTTAAACAGACAAATTCATATCACCCGGCTTTATGATAATTTTATTGCCAGCGTTACCCACGAATTGAAATCTCCCCTGGCTTCCATTCAACTGTACCTGGATACTATGAGGATTAGAGATATTCCAAAAGAGAAGCAAAAAGAATTCATCGCTTTGATGGACAGAGATACCGAGCGGCTGCGCAGTTTGATCGATTCCATTTTAGAGATTTCCGGCATAGAACAGAATAAGATGATATTTAATTTTAAAGTTTACCCAGCCGAAAGTTTTATTCGTGAATTGGTCAGAGAAACGATGGAGAAACTTAAAATTCCAGATTCTGCCGTGACCCTTGAAGGAGAAGCATCGTGCGAATGTGTGTGCGACCGCGAAGCGATAAGGATGGTTTTCGATAATTTATTTGGCAACGCCATCAAATACTGCCAGAATGAAGCGAAAATTCATATTCGCTTTTCCTGCGATAAGAAAAATCTGATTTTAGAGTTTCAGGATCAGGGCATTGGTTTTTCGAAAAAAGAACGCAAAAGGATATTCAATAAATTTTATCGAATCGTTGACGAAAACAAACCGAATGTAAAGGGAACTGGTCTGGGCCTTTATATCGTAAAAGAAGTCATAAAAGCACATGGCGGCGATATCTCTGCTTTCAGCGAAGGGCCGAATAAAGGGGCCACTTTTCGCCTCGAATTGCCCATTTATCAGCGCGCCAAAAAGCGATACATCAACAAACTGCTGAGGATCTCCAGGAGAAAAAAGAAAGCGAGCTAAATAGCAGTTCAGGGGATAATAAACACTTTGTGGATTTTTATTGATAACAAAATAAAATATATTATATTACTTCCAGGAAATTGAAACTTTTGCAGTTCAATATCAAAAGATGAAATGACAGAATATGACAAAATTTGATTTTTCAGATAAGTTTATTGATAAGATAAATGAACTCTAT
>JALUUH010000018.1 GCA_027021445.1 Gammaproteobacteria bacterium | reverse complement strand
TCACAAACACAAAAGGCACTGTTGATAAAATAAAATATTTGGAGCTCGAACAGTTGTGAAAATGGAATAAAATTATTATTATGAAGCGCCGCAGATATTTACCGTTAGAGGCACAAGATATTTAACGCGGAGGAAGACAAACATATGAGTAAAATACAATATTTGTTAGTCAGCCTATTATTTACCGTTAATCTCTGCCTGTCAAATAACAACTACTTTCCTCTCACGATTGGCAATTATTGGATTTATTCAAATGATGAAAATCCAAATTATACTTATTATTACGGTGTATTTGACACAACAGTAATTGATAATAAAGTTTATTTTATTTATGGTACATCGAAAGAATACCCTTCAAATTATTTTCGGTGGGATTCATCAGGTATTCTATACAATTACGATCCATATCTACACTACGAACACATTTGGTTTGATTTTACAACCACCGAGGGTGAAATAACCTCTATATATGGTATTGACAGTACCCTTCTTTATGAAACAATTGTAATAGCTGATAGTATTTCGGTTGTCTGTCCCGTCGGAACATTTGAAAACTGTAAATATGTCTTATTCGACGACCCCTCGGTATTTGATGACGAAATGTGGTATTGGTTCGCTCCCAATGTAGGTATTGTTAAGCAGGCCGGAGCTTGGCTTCCAACAATGTCTTTATCTTCAGCTCAAATAGATAGCCAGATTTTATTAATCAAACCGATTGAGCCCCCAAATCCAAATTCGTTTCGGTTATTACAAATCTTTCCAAATCCGTTTAATCCCATCACAAACATTGAGTTTACACTTCCAACATCCGGCTTAGTAACCTTGCGTGTTTATGATTTGATGGGCGATGAAGTCAAAACACTTGTCGACCAAAGACTTAATCGCGGGACCCATTCGGTAGTGTGGAACGGTAGCAATTTCCCAAGCGGTGTCTATTTCGTTAAAATGGTTAACGGCAGATTTACACAAACGCAAAAGGTGCTGTTGCTAAAATAAATAATGGCACATTTATAGGGATATAATCCCGATCCATCAACACAGGACACAAAGGATTTGGAGTTTGATAATGAAAACCGAGAAAACATTCAATTTAAATCCTTCTGTTCTTCTTGCCTTCGGGGGGAATAACCGCGAAGACGCGAAGAGCGCAAAGCTTCTTAAAGAATTGAAGACTGCTATAATATGCTGATCTCGTAAAAAGTAGTAACCAATGTCTAGCGGGAAAGTATCTAAGCGCTTGTAATATTAATTAGTTATAAAGCTATATATGTTGTAAATTCCTACTGGTTTTAGCAGATAAGCGATGGTCGGCAACGTTGTTTACGGCATAGTCCGGAGTAAAGCAAAAAGATATTAAAACTTTGTGGGGGTAGTACGTCCGCAAGGAATGAAAATGGGACAAAAAAAAGAGAAACGTGAACAAAAACCGTTAGATATCGACAAAATGACTGTCTGTGTGTCCCCACTAACTGATCAATCGACAGATAATTTCCCCCAAAGCTGGTTTTCTATTAGTTTTCGGCCAGACACTATGTAGAAATGAAAGGTATTGATGGAAAAATATGTTAATAAGCTGATTATTTTTCTATCCCTATTAATCGTTGTCAGATGTGAACAAGGTGAAAAAGTATCAGAACCGATTAAAATACCCTATAAGGAATTTACCGTTCCAATTTCGAATGTCGGTTTTGCATGTGATGATGATGAACCGGTAAGCGTTTTGGAACTGAAAGCATATCTTGTTGAGAAATATAATATCGGTTTTTGTATAGGTATGCCACCAGGTGACAATTATGTTTATTTTGGATCACCTAAAAAATCAATAGAAGCATATCCTAACATTGCAAAATTTGTCGGGAATAGATTCATTGTGACTGATACTTTAGATATCGTTTATAAAATTCGTCAGTTGTGCGCAATCACTTTAACTGAAATGGAATTAGGGTATCATTATAAATTTACAGACAGTAAGTGCTGCACCGTATCGACAATTGAAGGTATTTTGTTCTATAATGGAGATGAAATAATTGAAGAAATATTGCAGATTAACAGTAAAAATATACCGTGTTAAATGTTCCATCCACACCCAGCGTATTAACACCTCACACCTGACGACATGTCAGCTTACAAATCACGGTCGAACAAACACAAGGACCAACGCCAACCTGCCCCTGCCCTTCCCGGAGGAGATATTCAACCCGGATTATTCTATTGAAAATTTTGGGTTAATGCATAATCCGGGCTGAAGCCTGAAGCGTTTCCGGTTCAAGCAACAAAAGATTCTGAAAGCCACTCTGGGTCTTAGCGGTGAGTCCTTGCAAAGATCACAAAAAGATTTATTTTTATGAAAAGAACCGGGAAAAGGGGAGTTTTAAAACCATTAATTTTATATCCTTCGTGCCTTGTGGTGAATAACCGCGAAGACGCGAAGAGCGCAAAGCTTCTTAAAGAATTGAAGACTGCTAAAATATAAATTTTATATTTTCCTCTGCGTACTCTGCGCCTTGGCGGTGAGCCCCTTGTTAATCTATTTCCCCAGGAATTTCCTTTTCTGTTTGGTATAATAATCGTCGTTCGGCTGGAGCGCGATACATTCGTCGATAACGGCAAGCGCTTCCCGGGTTCGTCCTAATTTCCACAGCACTTCGGCCTTGGTATCCATAATCATGGCCCGTCTTACCGAATCTTTTCCGGCGTCCATATCAACCGCCGTTTGAATTTTTCGCAGGGCATCGGTCAGATTTGTATCGAGTTCGGTCATCCGCCATGCGTACCGATTTAACAATTCGGACTTCGGTTGCCTTTTGCGCTCCCGGTAGGCAATCCAATCGGCATAGGCGCCGACCTCCTTGTCGGCCTGCTTGTTTTTCCGGAAGATTCGAATCACGGTTGAATAGGCCTCATCCATGAACTCACTATCAGGATTATTCTCGATATATTCCAAAAGGAACTTCGGGGATTGATGAATCTTGGTTGAATACAAACTAATCTTGAATTGCGCCTTCGGGGTCGCGTCCCCACCCATGTCCCGCACGTTCTCCCAGGTTTCCAGGGCGGACACGTAATCTCCCCGTTCATCGTATTTAGCAGCCAAGGCGTCCCATAATGCGACACTATCCGGGGTAACCGTTAATCTGCGTTTAATATCGTCAATCGTGCCGATGTTTCGCCGGATCCGATCGCTTTCGGCCAAAAATTCCCCGGGCGGCAGGTAGCCGACAATCCGGTCGATCTCCTCTCCCCGGTTGTTTACAAAAACCGTCGTCGGATAACCGTTGATGTGATATCGCTTCGCCAGCGACGGCCCCTCACCTTTTTCGACGTCGATCTTTATCGCGACGAAATGTTTGTTTACGAATTCAATTACCTTGTTGTCGGAAAACGTGTCGGCATCCAGCCGCTTGCACCACGTTCACCAGTCGGTGTAATAATTCACCAGGACAATTTTGTCGCCGGCCTTCGACAGGACATCGGAATAGGGCTTTTCGCTCCATGGAAACGTGGCGGGGCCGGATTGGCAGGCCCCTAAAAATAACATGCCGAAGAACAATAGAATCGCTTTCATGTTGTCTCCGTTTATGATCGGTTACCCGAAATACGGTTTAAATTTTTCCAACAGGATTTTCGGCGGGCGGGTCGGCTTGCCGGATACTTTGGAAGTGAACACGTGGATCGTATACCCCGAAACCAATAATTGCTTCCCGCCGTTTTTTCGAACCTGGTAATCGATTCGAAGACGCAGTTTCGGCAATTCCGATACCCGCGTGTCAATCACCAGTTCGTCCTCGAAACGGGCCCCGCTCTTGTATTCGCAGTGAGCGGCAATCACCGGCAGGTAAAATCCCAACGTTTCCAGGTAGGTGACATCCAATCCGACTTCACGGAGCAGTTCCGTGCGGGCGGCTTCGAAATATTCGAGATAGCGGGTATAATAAACCACCCCCATCGTATCGATGTCCTTATAATAAACACGGCAGTGGTAATTGTAATGAATCATTATTTTTCTTTATACACACCCATTTGGGCATATTTTTCTATACGTCGGTTCAAAAATACTTCCGGCGGTACGTCTTTCAGGGCTTCCAATTCCTCGTCCACGACCGCTTTTAATATATCGGCGGTTTCATCG
>JALUUH010000017.1 GCA_027021445.1 Gammaproteobacteria bacterium | reverse complement strand
CAATAAACTAGGCATAGACTCTATAATGCCATCGTCATTGCTTGCATCGAGATTTATGCCATCGTCATTCTCTAATTCAACAGATTCGGCTTCCTCAGTGAGTACAGAAATCGTAGAAACATTCGTCGCATCGCCAGGCATATCACTCTCAAAATTACGATCATCAACCACGACATCCACTGACTCTTTGTCCTGCTCATCTGTGTAAACACAGACATATGCATCGGCTAATGAATCATTCGACGAATCTGCTAATGCTTTTTCACTATTTACCGATTTTTGTTCAAGACTATTACCCTCAATATTAGCTAACTCACTCTCTTCCATATCCAATAGTTTTTCAAACGAAGTCAGCAGAATGATGCCATAATTTTCAGATGAACAGATCTTAATACCCGACACCAGCGTTTTCGCCCCGTCTAAATCAAACTCATCGTATTGCGCGAGCGTGTCCACGGAGTCCACTTGAAAACCAAACATAGACTCATTAATCTGGGTGACGACAATTACTGCTTTGTGAACCACCCCCTCTGTTAACTCGAGTTTTTTGCGTAAATCAACAACCGAAGCAATTTTTCCATTAAACGGAAAGGTTCCGCATATAAAATCAGGCAACATCGGAATTGAGGTGGTGACAGGCATCTCCATGATTGATTCTACTTCGGAAATATCAACCGCGAGGTTATGCACCCCTACTTTGAAAATAAGGACGGAATCCAGCGCTTTTTTTTCTAATGGAATCATGTGCTCAAGCTATACAAAAAAACCATATCAATAACCCTGTAGAATAGATTCAATTCGGACTTTGGTTTTTATATCGTCATTGATACAAATCGTCCAATTCGAAGCAAGAGTTAAGAAAAAAAGTGAATATTACTTGAAAGTTAGGCGTTTTTCGAAGGTTTGGATGAAAAGCACACAATATTAAATGCAGCGCAGGCCAAACTGGCCTCAGCGCCAATCTATTAGACTTATTTTTATCATGGAATTATCCGTTTTGCGGATTCCAATACAAAGATTTTCTCAGCAACTCTAGGAGCCTGTCCTAGGGCGCTGCAAAACGCTGGCGTATCTCTTCTACACGCTTTCGGTTAACCCCAAAATCTGAATGCCCGACACGCGATGCCGATCGCAGATGAATTTGCTTAAGCTCATCATCGAATTCAAATTCAAGGTCATCTTTAAATCGAAAAATCAATGAGGTGAACGTCACGTGAACATAAGCATCTTCAACGGTCATTATTTCACTCCTGGGCATGTTTTTAATCACTTCCAATAAATGATTTTTTGCAGCTTGCTGACTACCGCGATAAATTATCGGCGCTATTTTCTGCTCCTTATTCGTCGCCAAAGAAGAAACACAGTTAGGGCTATCAGGGCATGGCTTCAGTGTACCGGCCATGCTAGCTTGTCCGCTTAAAAAAAATGAAAAACCTATCAGGATTAAAAATAGTTTCAATTTCATAAGTCAAAGTTCCGTATGACACACTTAAAGAAAAATAAGGGCTATAAGTCAGAATCTGTTGAAGTTTCATTAAACCTATATCTCAATTGCCACAGGTATAACTGCGGATTTTAAGTTAAACTTTAGATTGTAAAAAATAAGCGGCTAAAAACTCATCCAAACTAATAGTGTCTGATTGCTCTATTTCAATTTGTTTTTTTATCGAGTTTTCACTTAACTGACTAAACATTTTCTCTTGTTCAGCAGACAGTTTTTGCTTTTTAAAGTATTCACTGTGTTGCTGTGACTTGCGCAATGAAAAATGGAAAAAACTTTCTTTATTTTCTCGCATTTCATTGATCATTTGAGCCGATATAGTGCTATCAGGGTCTTCGATGTTCTTTCGATAATGTGAAACCGCAGTCGTATATTTTTTCGTTTTATGCTTCTGATCAAGTAATTCCGCAATGCCATCCATTAGCTCAAACAGTTCAAACGCCCATGTTTTCAAAGCAATATTTTGATCACCGCGCAATAAACTAAGACCTGGTTTTCTGCCATTATGGGCAACGTTTAAGAGATTCCTGCTATTTTGTAAATATTCTTGCTCGCTGGTTATCGGGCTATCGTGCAATAAGCAAAATAACGAAAATGTTTCTAAAAAATAGATGGATTTTTCGCTGACACCAAGCGCTTCATAAGGATTGATATCCATCGAGCGTAATTCAACATAGGCTACACCACGATCTCGTAAGGCATTAACCGGCATTTCAAATGAATCCGCAATTTGCTTAGGGCGCACCGAGCTATAATACTCATTTTCTATTTGCAACAGGTTACCATTTAATTGCTCATACTGGCCGTTCACTTTTACCCCCAACTGAGCATACGCTGCATTGGGAGTATTGATCGCATGACTTAAACTTGCAACATAGGTATGCAAGGAATCGTATAATATGCGAATACCCAATTCTTTTTCTTTACTGTTTTGATAACCGATATCACCGGTTCGCAGCGAAGTAGCATAGGGGTAGTAATAAGTGCTCTTATCGAATAGCTCCATATCCGTTGCACCACCCCCTAAAAACGATTTACATACCGCCGGAGAACTGCCAAATAAATAAGGGATCAACCAACCATTACGCTGGAAGTTACGAATTAATTGAAAATACGAAGTTGCGACAAAGGTTTTTTGATCGACATTATTCTGCTCAATGGTTTGGTAGAATTTCCAAAAATCATCCGCAAACGAATAATTAAAATGCACACCGGCTATCACTTGCATCACACGACCATAGCGATGACCTAAACCACGACGATAAATGGTCTTCATTTGACCTAGATTTGAATCCCCATATTTTGCAATCTGAATACTGGGTTCGCCAGCGAGAACACAAGGCATGCTCGTTGCCCAGAGTATTTCATCCTCTAACTTAGAATATACAAAGGTCTGCACATCTGCCAAAAAGCGCAACATTTCCGATTTATTAGAATACGGCGCAGTAACAAACTCTAACAGCGCTTCGGAATAATCGGTAGTGATATAGGGATGGGTTAAGGCCGAACCAAAAGCTCGGGGGTGAGTAGTTTGTGCGATACCTCCAGTAGATGCAACACGTAGACTTTCTTTTTCCAAGCCGATTTTACTACGCCGAAAAATGTCAGCGGGCGCTGAACGGCTAAAATGCTCAAATCTTTGTTTAAAACTCTGATACAAACTGCGAACCTTTGGGTTGTTCAAGGTTAAAGCCGCGAATTGTGCCCGATTTAGACAAAAAATTCATCCTTTTCAAGTACATTAGTGATTAACAGAATCGCTGGGGAGTTCATGTGGACTTTTTCAAATATGAAGAAAAAATAAAAAGTACGGCACTTAGGGGCTGTTCTCAATCATTTCGGCAGGACTATCGAAATACTTGAGTACGCCACTTAGGCGTCTGAGTGTAGGGAAATAACCACAAAAAATCGAGCTATCTGTACGCAAAACATACAGAACATCCTGTTTAAGCAAACATTTAAGAGGTCGCACTTGCCCTTCCCTGGGCTGCGCATACAGAACATCCTTGATAATACTCCATTTTTTCAAATTAATGGCTTAGCAAAAAAAAGAGGCCATTGCACAACTAAATGCAATAACCTCTCCAAATGGCTCTGAGTTGATTTTTCCTAGTACACGATCAAACCTTATTGAGGACCTTGCACTGATTCGGGGGATTCCCAGGCAGCTGACCATACATCCTGCCCTTCGATATAGTGCACCGCCTCATCAGCCAAAACGGTACGTGGCTGTTTGGGGTAATAGTAGTTCTGCTCGTCACTGGCAATAACCGCTTTCAAGACTCCGGCATTGCTCATTGCTACATTTGATGAGACTGTTCCATCATCAATTTCGATTAATTGCAAACCTGCATAAGTCCATTTAAACCATTCCCAGGCATTGTCACCACGACGTTTATGCAAAGCTTCGGTTTCATGCACGTTCACTGGTAATGCAATGCGATGCACTCCAGATTCAGTATCCGTAATGATTGAAAACGCACGATGGTCATAACTTAAGGCCGTGCTGGTGCCACGTTTTCCGATCTGTAAACCACCCACCTCGATGGGATTCGTTTTATCACTCACATCAAACAAACCCACTTTCACCCCTTGCACCCAGGCCGTATTATTTGCCACCACGGCATCTTGTCCAACACCT
>JALUUH010000016.1 GCA_027021445.1 Gammaproteobacteria bacterium | reverse complement strand
TTTAGCTCATCTTCTGAAAAGATACCTACTTCATTTAGCCTAGCTGAAATTTTCTTTCCTATGTTTTTTAGCTCAATTAAACTCCTATTTTGCATCATATCCATCCTTGTATTCTTCCGTTGGCTCAATCGCTTGGACTATATCAAGATAAATGCCATTTGGGTCTTTGATGCTAAAATGACGCTGCCCCCAATCTTCCGAACGAATTTCTAAGACAATATCTAAATTATTTTCTTTGGCCTTATTGTATGCAGAATCTGCATCATTAACTTCAACGCTAAAAATTACACCTGAGCCACCATATGAAGGATGAAATATTTTTGGTTGTGAAGGCTGATTGGGAAGCATAAATCCAATTTGGATGCCTGTATCAGATACTAAGTGTAAATACCATTCGTTTTCAAAAACTATATTGAAACCAAAATTCTCAGGATAGTATGCTTTGGCAGCAGTGATGTTTTCTACTATAAAAACGGGGAAAGAACGATTTAACTTGATCATTTTTTGTTTCCTGTTTCAGAGTTAAGGCCCTTTATAGTACAAGTCTGCCACTGACAGCATTATGTCAGTAGTCTTTTTGTATTGTTCAGCTAACTTATTAGTATTAAGTATAGCTACCCTGGTTTCCTGTAATATTTAACAATAAATCAGGCAATAATACTCGACAATCACCCAAAAACAGAATGTGGCTGTTTCTACTCAGAATCAGGCGTTCAATGCGCTGGTATTTTTGTTTAAACGGGTTTTGGAGCAGCCTCTGGAAAATGTGTCGGCTGCCCGTTCGCGTAAGGAGCAGCGAATCCCTGTGGTGTTGATGCGGGACGAGGTTAAGCAGGTGTTGGCTTTGTTGGAGGGGACTTCGGAGTTGGTCGTGAAGTTGTTGTACAGGTGCGGTCTACGCATTACCGTGTACGGGTGCAGGATATCGATTACGGTTATAAACAGGTCACGGTATGCAACGGTAAAGTAACTACTCCATAGTGGGTTATTTTATGAGGAAGCTAAAGCTTAATACGAGAAAACTAATGGTAGTGCCTACCAGCATTATATTGGACACTAAATGCATACGTTTACAGTGATTTAAATTTAGAAACCTATTAGACATAATCAGCCGCCCAATGAAAATAGTCGAAAGAATGGTCATTTTGTCATCATATTATTTCCTAATGCTTAAGGTGATAAATAATAGGTAGTATATTGATTTTTATCAATTTTTGTTGATTGTTATGCTTGTTTCGACAATGGTGTCACCTTTGTTTTTTTATGATCCTGTCCGCAGTTGAGCAGCATGATGAGTGCGTTTAAAAACGTGCTATCCATGTCGTAGCGCGTTCATTCTCTGAGTGAGCTCAGTAAAAGCACTCATTTTCATTATAAACAACAACATAACAATACTGGATAGCGGTCAACTGCGGAATTTAAGATGGTCTAATGATGGTCGTATTTTTTGAATTCAGGTATGATTATATGTAGTTTTTATCTGAAATTTAGAACAAAGTAAAAGGTATTTTGCCAACATGGAACACGAGAAAGAACTCGTCGCTTTAGAAGAAATTCGAGCAACTCAAATGTATTTTAAGAAAGTTGCTTTAATCATTTTTATTGTGCAAATAATCGTATGTTCAGCCATTATGATTTTTCTTCCAACGATTGTTTCCAATATTTTATTGCAAGCGGCATCCATCGTTGCCTTAGGTAGTATATTTGGAATCGTATTCTTAGGCCGGGTAGCACTCACTATTACAAAAAGAAAATACAAATCGATACGCCCACATAAAAGACTTTCGCACTATAGTGAGCCTGAAGATATGAGCTTAAGTTTGCGGAATGCCTTTGCTGAAATTGAAAAACGCCAAGACGAAGACAAAAAATATTTTCGTATATGAAACCTTTTTTAATTCAGGTGCCTTTATCATTTGGAAACCGCAAACATTTTATTCAATGCCGTCAAGGCTTGTTTGGCATCAACAGCGGGAACTTTTATCTGATTGACGACGTTACCGTCTACTAGGTTTTCCAGCGTCCAGACTAAATACTGTGGACTAATTCGAAACATTGTAGAGCACATGCACACTGTCGGTGACATAAAATGTACGTTTTTTCCTTCATGTTTAAATTGTTCATGTAATCGATTAACGAGGTTTAATTCAGTACCAACAAGCCAACGTGTGCCTGCTTCAGATTGAGCGATAGTATTTATAATGTATTCCGTAGAGCCCACAAAATCTGATTTTTGACAAACTTCAAACGAAGATTCTGGGTGAGAAATAACCTTGGTTTCAGGGTGCTTGGTTAAAAAGTTATCAATATGCTGTGGTTTAAACATTTGATGTACTGAGCAGAAACCTTTCCACAAAATCATTTTTGCTTTTTTTATTTGCTCAACGGTTAAGCCACCATTCGGCTCATCAAAATCCCAAACCACCATTTCATCAAGCGGTATTCCCATGCGGTAAGCTGTGTTTCTTCCTAGGTGTTGATCCGGGAAAAATAATACTTTTTCACCTTGTTCAAATGACCATTCCAATATATTTTTTGCATTTGTGGAAGTGCAAACAATTCCACCATGGCGTCCACAAAAGGCCTTAAGGTCAGCAGCGGAGTTAATATAAGTAACCGGTGTCACGCTCGATTCAACATCATCTAGAATCGCACCCAGTTCTCGCCATGCGCGCTCTACTTTAGCAAGGTTTGCCATATCAGCCATTGAGCAACCCGCAGCAAGATCGGGTAAAATGGCAGCTTGTTTAGGACTTGTTAAGATATCAGCAACTTCTGCCATAAAATGCACACCACAGAATATGATGTACTCAGCTTTCGATTGTGCCGCAATACGCGAAAGTTTCAGCGAATCTCCAGAAAAGTCAGTATGCCGAAAAACTTCCTCACGTTGGTAGTGATGACCTAAAATGACAAGCCTATCACCTAGTTTTTGTTTAGCGATGCCAATACGTTCAGCACATTCTTGCTCATCAAGCTCATACATAGAGCGCATATTTATTGCTGTTACCGCCAAGCTAATTCTCCCGCATTACAAATATTTTCAAGCCGATATTTAAGCTAAATTCCGCATTATTCACGCCGTTCAACTGCGAATTTTAGGTTTAACCATCTATGGGTTTGATTGTTCAACCGACGGCTTAGCCAATTTTATCCCTAACTCACGAAGTTGATTAAAAGAGACTTCTGACGGTGCATTGGTTAATAAACATGCGGCGGTCTGAGTTTTAGGAAATGCCATTACCTCGCGTATCGAATGAGCACCTGTCATCAGCATAACAAGTCGATCCATGCCAAATGCTAAACCACCATGCGGTGGACAGCCATACTTCAATGCATCTAATAAAAATCCGAATTTATCATTTGCTTCTTCATCGCTAATGCCAAGGGCTTTAAACACTTTTCGTTGCACCTCGGGTCGATAAATACGTATCGATCCTCCGCCAAGCTCAGTGCCATTTAACACCATGTCGTAAGCGCGTGAATAACAATTACCGGGATCTGATTCGAGCTTTTCAATATCGTCTTCTTGCGGCGCGGTAAATGGGTGATGTAATGAATGCCAGCGATCACTGCGCTCATCCTTCTCAAACATCGGAAAATCCACTACCCATAACGGTGCCCAGTCCCCTTGCGTAAACCCCCGATCATGTCCAAGCTTCACTCGCAAAGCGCCTAAGGCCTCGTTTACAATTTTCGCTTTATCTGCACCGAAAAAAACCAAATCACCCGTTTCCGCGCCAACACGAGTCATAATCGTGTCAGTGACTTGGTCGGGAAGAAATTTTAAAATGGGTGATTGCAGTCCCTCACGTCCCTTGGATAAATCGTTGACTTTAATATAAGCCAATCCCTTGGCGCCATAGATACCGACAAACTTCGTATAGTCATCAATCTCTTTACGTGTGAGTGTGTTACCAGCAGGTAACCGCAATGCGGCTACGCGACCCTTCGGGTCTTTTGCCGGGCCGGAGAAAACTTTAAATTCAACATTCTCTAACACATCTCCGATATCAACGAGCTCCAGATTAATGCGTAAATCAGGTTTGTCGCTGCCATAACGTGTCATCGCCTCATCATATGACATGCGAGGAAAGGGATCAGGTAGTTGAACATCCAATACTTTTGAAAAGAGCATTCGAATCATTTCTTCCGCCAGCGACATGATTTGCTCTTCATTTAAGAACGAGGTTTCGATATCTAACTGGGTAAACTCAGGTTGCCTGTCAGCACGTAAATCTTCATCACGGAAACAACGAACAATTTGGTAATACCGATCAAGGCCTGAGACCATGAGCAATTGCTTGAATAATTGTGGTGACTGCGGCAAGGCAAAAAATGCATTGTCATGCGTACGACTGGGGACGAGATAATCACGTGCGCCTTCTGGTGTTGCTTTCGTCAGCATCGGTGTTTCTATATCCAAAAAACCGCGTTCATCGAGATAATTACGCAGCTCTCGGTTTATGCTCGAACGCAATTTTAATCGCTCCAGCATCTCCGGACGACGCAAATCCACATAGCGATAACGCAAACGATGTTCTTCCGATACGTCCTTATCATCAATTTGAAACGGCGGCGTTGCGGATCGATTGACAATTTCGAGTTCGTGAGCAAGCACTTCAATCTTTCCGGTCTGCATATTAGGATTAATCGTGCCTTCTGGGCGATGCCGTACTTTGCCTTTGATATGTAATACATATTCGTTACGCACTCTTTCCGCGATTGCAAATATATCCGCTCTATCAGGGTCGAATACAACTTGCAGCAAACCTTCTCTATCTCGCATATCAAGAAAGATCACACCGCCGTGGTCACGACGGCGGTGAACCCAACCAGAAACTTCTATTTCCACATCGATGAGAGATTCGTCAACCTCACCGCAATAATGGCTACGCATTAAGCTTTAACCTCATAAATTACTATTATTTAACCGCTTTACTCTCAGGCTTTTTAGCAGGACTTTTATTTTCATTGGTTTTTTTATCTGCTTTTGCTCCTGAATTTTTGCTGTCTTCGTGAAGATTTTTCTTTTTATCTGAAGACTTGAAGTCGGTTTCATACCAACCACCACCTTTCAAGCGAAAACCAACAGCTGAAATCATTTTAGCCAATTCTTCTTCACCACATTCAGGGCAAAATTTCAGTGGTTCATCGCTCATTTTTTGCAGCACCTCTAATTGGTGACCGCATTTTTTACATCCGTACTCGTAGATAGGCATAACTCACCTGGAACTTAAAAAAATATTTATGATAGGGTAATTTTATAATAATCAATAGGTTATAGCGTTAGCAAATGATCAAAATGAGCATAAAAACGCTCGTCCAATTACCCGACGGCGCATTATACACCAACTCAGGGAATTTCCGATCTATCCCGTGTTTTTTGCATATTTAAGCTACATGGAACGGACCATGCACTTAGCCTTAAGCTCATGAATATGCCACCCTCGCCAGCCCCTAAGCAACACAGCGATCTTAGAACTCTTAAGTCGCTATTACCTTATTTACGTGAATTCAAAGGGCGCGTCGCTATTGCGATGGCCTGCTTAATTGTCGCCAAAATAGCGACGATATACGTCCCCCTGACTCTCAAAGAGATTATTGATAGCCTAGACCCTAGTCAAACCGAGGTGATTATACTGCCGCTAGGCATCCTTATCGCTTATGGGCTACTCCGGCTAACCAGCAGCTTATTTGCAGAAATACGCGACATTGTATTTGTCAAAGTGACTCAACGTGCGATTCGGCGAATTGCCATTAAAGTATTTGAACACCTGCATAGGCTCTCGTTGCGCTTCCATTTGGAGCGCCAAACCGGTGGAGTTTCACGCGATATTGAACGCGGCACACGAGGTATCAACTTCGTCCTGGGATTTATGTTGTTCAATATATTGCCAACGGTCGCTGAAATTCTCTTGGTTACCGTGATTCTATTTGTTAAATACGATGCTTGGTTTTCCATTATTACCTTTGCGACCATTCTTGCTTACATACTATGGTCAGTAAGCATTACCGAGTGGCGGATGAAATACCGACGCCAAATGAATGAAATCGACTCCACGGCAAATACCCGCGCTATAGACAGCTTGCTAAACTATGAAACCGTCAAATATTTTGGCAACGAAAATTTTGAATCTCAGCGTTACGATCAAAATCTTCGGCAATTTGAAAAGGCGGCCACTCTCGATCAATATTCTTTATCCGTATTAAACGTTGGCCAGGGCGCAATTATCGCCTTAGGCATGGCCTTATTAATGATACTCGCTGCTCAACAAGTGGTTGATGGAAAAATGACGCTTGGTGATATCGTGCTGGTGAATGCTTTTCTATTGCAGCTTTATATGCCGCTGGGTTTTTTGGGTTTCGTTTACCGTGAAATAAAACATTCTCTCATTGATATGGAAAAAATGTTCAATTTGCTGGGCAAGCACAAAGAAGTACAAGATAAACCAGATGCTCAGTCCCTTGTCGTCAGCCACGGCAAAGTAAATTTTGAACACGTCAATTTTTCATATGAGAGCAACCGTGAAATTTTAAAAGATGTAAGCTTTACCATAGAGGCGGGAAAAAAGGTCGCTGTGGTAGGCGCTAGTGGCGCGGGTAAATCTACATTATCTCGACTGCTTTTTCGTTTCTATGATATTAACTCGGGCTCAATAACGATAGATGGTCAAGATATACGCGATATCGATCAGAAAAGCTTACGGTCTGCGATAGGTATCGTGCCGCAAGACACCGTATTATTTAATGACACGATTTATTACAACATCGCATATGCCAAACCTGAAGCGGTTAAAGAAGAAGTGTTAAATGCCGCAAAAATGGCGCATATTCATGAATTCATTGAAAGCCTTCCTCAAGGTTATCAAACTCAAGTAGGGGAACGCGGCCTTAAATTGTCAGGCGGTGAAAAACAACGTGTTGCCATTGCTCGAACCATTCTTAAAAACCCACGAATTTTAATTTTTGACGAAGCTACTTCTGCATTAGATTCAAAATCAGAAAAAGCAATTCTGTATGCACTCAAGGAAATTGCTGAAAATCACACAACCCTAGTCATTGCGCACCGTCTTTCGACCGTAATTGATGCCGAGCAAATACTTGTGATGGAAAATGGCCAACTTGTTGAATCAGGTTCGCATCACAGCCTATTGCAAAAACAAGGAATTTATTCGAATATGTGGTTATTACAACAGGAAAAAGAGAGTGATTAGAAATGAGAAGTTATTCCGAGTCCATAAAACAAATGTCGTATCCATCGCTCAATTAGTTGCTGATAAAACCAAATGCCTTTAAAATACTTTTGATCGCTGTTTTTTATGATATTGCGCGCCCACTCCTAAGGTTAACTCTTCAATATATCCTAGAAATCATGACTAAAAAATTCATTCTCATCACCGGTTGCTCTAGCGGTATCGGGCGTTGTTGCGCCATTGCACTCAAGCAACGTGGTTGGCAAGTGTTTGCGAGTGCGCGCAAGCCACAAGACGTTGAAATGCTCACCGAACTAGGACTTGCAGGCGTTTTACTTGATCTCAATGATTCGATATCGATAAAAAATGCGGTTGACAGCATTTTAAAAAAAACCAATGGTACTCTTGATGCACTATTTAATAATGCGGGCTATGGTCAACCCGGTGCCGTAGAAGACCTTTCACGTGAAGCCCTGCGCGCTAATTTTGAAACTAATGTTTTTGGCGCCCACGAATTAACTCGAAAAATCATTCCTATCATGCGCAGACAAGGACATGGGCGAATTATATTTAATAGCTCAGTATTAGGTCTAGTCGCATTACCCTATAGGGGTGCATACAATGCAAGTAAATTTGCCTTAGAAGGCCTTGTCGACACCATGAGACTAGAACTCAGTCAAGGCAATATATTTGCCTCTCTGATTGAGCCCGGCCCAATAAAAAGCTTATTTAGAAAAAATGCCCAAATAATGTTTCATAAAAACATTGATGCAAAAAATAGTTTTTACCAGAAAAACTATGCAGGCTTGGAAGCACGCTTAAATAAGGAAGGAGATGCGGTTCCATTCACGCTGCCGCCAGAAGCCGTGCTTGCTAAGTTAATTCATGCACTCGAAAACCCCAAGCCAAAAGCAAGATATTATGTAACCTTTCCGACTTATTTTTTGGGAATATTGAAGCGGTTAATTAGCACATCGATGCTGGATAAAATTTTAGTCTTAATTTCTTCCAAGGAAAATAAATAGTTTTTTATTATTTTTTTCCGTAACAAAGTAAATAACGATGCGGAATGATAAGTCCATTTTTTGTTATGCCAGTTTGCGCGCACTCATTAAGTTCGTGTTTAACTTGGGCTTTAGTTTCTTGATTAATCAGATCTAATTGTGGCTTTATAATATCGGATGCTAGCAGCAAATTCCAATACTCGTCAAAGCTATTAAAGCGATAATCAAATGCTAGTTCTTCTATGCTTATAGAGTGAAAACCTATCTCTTTTAGTAGTTTATTCAGCAAGCCTGGCTGACTTAATGATGTCGCTATTTTTAGCGGGGGATACTTATCTGCAGGCACTTTGTCTTTAAATACTTCATACATCCAGCGCATTGTTGTCATGCTCTCCGGTGTACTCCATACCGTGAATGAACATGCGCCTCCAGGTTTTAATACACGATACATTTCGCGCAGCCCTTGCTCAGGATTAGCAAATAACATAACGCCAAAACGAGACATAATTTTGTCAAAACTATTGGGGTCAAGCGCCAAATTTTCGGCTGCCATTCGAGAAAAGTGAATGTTTTTCAGCTTTAAGTGATCTGCTTTTTGTTGCGCGACATCGACCATGCCTTGAGCTGCATCGGTGCCCGTGATTACCAGGTCATCTACCTGTTGTGCGAGCGTCAATACAGGTTCACCCGTTCCAGAGGCTACATCAAGTATGCTTTCGCCCGAACGCGGATCCAGTTTGCGTATCAACGCGTCACCCGCTGGTTTTATATAAGGTAGCCATAAATCAAACTTTTCGGCCATAGCGCCCCAATCAGGCTGCGTTTCACTGGGCATTGCTCACTCCTTCGTCGGTCATTAATGAATGACTTTAATCTTAACATCTCGCCATAATGCTCCATTTAGCGAAATTATCAATCCGCGTATTATTCCTAGGAGCCTGTCCGAAAGCAGTGATCGTCACGTACGCTCTCGCACATCCTGTGCTTAGCTGCATAAAACCATCCATGGCCAAAAGAGCAAGCCTGATTAGCGTAGATTTTTCGATCAAATGAGACGAATAGCCGCCGCTATTTAACGAGTTTGATCTAGAAATGTGCGCAATTAGGTTTGTTCGCAGTCGGTCAGTCTGTTCTCGGACAGGCTCCTAGTATGGCGAGGGGTTTAGAGCTTTGTAATAAATATAATGATGTATGTTCAGGGTTTTGGTTTATTTGGTAGGTTTCATGTCAAAAAAATCGCATATTATTTTTCCTTGTGTGTCAGAAAGAAGCTGATATTTACTCCATCAGCTTCTCCGAAAAACTAAAATCCAAAATTAATGCCACCCGTTAAATACATTATCGGTGCAAAAGTTAAATCTATGTCTTCATTTCCACCAGCAGGCTGGGTGATAAATCCAAGTTCGGTGACCACATCAACCCCAGCAATGTTTGAAAATAAAAGTTCAATAAAAGCTCCAATACCTAATCCTTTAATATTGTCGGATTGACTTGAATCAAACTCAATTGTTTGGTAACCGATTGCAATACCTGGCCTGATTTTTATGGCCTTATCAGGGTTTATATGTGCTTTTAACGTTACGCCATAAGTATTGATTACCGTATCATCATTAGATACAGCTGTGTTTGCCCTAGAATACAAAACACCTGCAGACATTTTTTCCGCCAGCATTGTTTCCAAATTTAACTGCAACATTAACCCGGAATCTGTGGCAAAATATGCATCTGGAGGATCCGAGTAAAACTCTCCCTCAAATAACATTCCCGCTTTTAAGCTGAAACTAGATTCAGACGTCTCTCCATAAGAAAGGCCTATATGACCAATAAATATTAGAAAAAAAATAGCAACCCGTTTCAAACCCAATAATAAATTTTCCATTTATATTTTCTCCTTCGCCATTTGATTACATAGAAAAACTTGTACTGTCGGCGATTTTATCAAATGTCAAACTGGCTATAACGCTCAGCACCGCTAAATGAGACATTAACTGTCCGTGGTTCCAAAGTCCAGAGGGATAGAGATTTAAACTTAAATTCTACAGTTGAATGCTATCCAGTATTGTTATGATGAGTTGAATTTAAGCGATGGTGATGCTCAGGACACCATTAAGGGCAACATCTATCTGGTGCTTAAAAAACAACTTCTAAGCAATCTAATGCTTATCAGTACTACTTATTTACAACCTGTTGCAAATGTGCTAGATGACTTTCGCTTATTAGAGGAAGGGAGAATAAAGTTAAAGATTTCCAATAAACTGGCACTAAATTTTAATGTGCAAATAAATCATGACAACAATCCCCCTCAGCAAGTGAAAAAAACAGATGTCAATTATTCAACTAAACTAGAATATGTATTCTAAGGAATGGGGACGCAATAACTTCCCGGTTTAGCGCTGGGTATAAACCAGGTAAATAAGGAGCATCATGGCAATTCGAGTCACTTTATTTATTAGTTTTTTGCTCTTTCTAAGCGCATGCGGAACACTTCCCAAAATCGAGATTCCAGGAGAATTTAAGCTTTTCGATGAAGAGCAACTGACATTGAAAATTGACGAGCGCGTATTTTTAAACGATTTCATTTTGTCTTTTAAGCTCAGAACGCGTTCTTACAATAGAAATGACATTGTAGGTGTGTTCAATAAGCATAATGAATTATGGAAAGTTTATTTCCCCGAGAACAGGGATAAAATTCGATTCATCAGTAGAAACGACTCCATTGAAAGAACGACAATGATAGACGTCAAATATAGTCGATATGCAAAAGCCAATGAATGGACGGAAATCCAATTAATCCGCCGCGGTCAAACCATTTATTTGAGAATAAATAATCAACTTGCAGGAAAGGAATTACTGAAAGACGAATTGCCAATGCTTAATAAGCCTGTGAACTTTGGTTATATTGGACATTTCAAAACAAATATACTCATCAAAGATATTTCCTTTGCTAATATATAGTAATTTTTTCAATTCATTGAGTCGAAAAATCTGACTCAAAATGGTTTGCCCTCGCTACGATCACTGTTCTCGGACAGGCTCCTAGGAACCTGTCCGAGAACAGACTGAGCTACTTCGAACAAGCCTGATTGCGTATATTACCCGATCAAACTCGTTAAATAGCGACGCTTATTCGCTAAAGCTTCGTTATGTTTTTGATTAAAATGCAAATGCGTATGCCTACCAAGCTCACTCAGACGGTGAATGTGGTACGCCATGCAGTCGTCTTCACGCCGTCTAACTGAGGATTTTAGGTTGAAATAACGGAAGATTTTGCAATACTCGTATTAACGGGGAAATTCACTATCACCTCAAGGAGAAGTTAATGTATCTAAAATCGTTGTTAACGCTATTTTGTGCATTTGGATTGAGTATTTCTAGCTTAGAAAGTAAGGCAGAAATATTGGCGATGATGAATTATGAAAGCAAAACACTGGATCAATTGAAATCTTTAAAACTGAGTGGCGAAGAGACTCGTCGTGAAGGAATTGCGATTATTGATGTTGATCCTAATAGCCCTGCCTTTGGTCAAATACTTTCCGATATTCCTATGTCGCCTGATAATATTCTTCACCATATATTTTATGATCGAAGCATGACAAAAGCTTATATCGCTTCTCTTGCAGAGCCATCCCTGCAAGTAATGGATATGCGCAAAAATCCGTTTCGCATAAAAACAATTGATGTAAAAGGCTGTTCTTTTGCGGAAGACGTGATTTTCGACGAGGCGAATGAAAATTGGTATCTCACCTGTATGGATTCGGCTAATGTTTTTGTTGGCAAGGTGGCTACCGATGAAGTTATCGCAGAGATTAAACTTCCGGGTACTTATCCGCATGGCTTGGGTGTGCATACTGGGATTGATCGAATTATCGTGACCAGCACGGTCAGTGCAGATTTGAAAACTCCAGATGATGTTGTCACGATACTCAAGGCGAGTACATTCGAGGTGTTAGGGCAGAAGAAACTATCACTTAAAAAAGGCCAGTCTGGAGAGGCGCCGGTAGAAGTTTTGTTTGTGCCTGATGCAAAAACACCCATTGCTTATGTCACCAATATGTTTGGCGCAACTCTATGGGCTTTGAGTTGGGATGCTGCGCTTGAGGATTTTGTCCCCAAGCAGGCATTTAATTTTAATGATCTCAAGGCAGGTATTGCTTTGGAGATGTATTTCAATCAGAAAGGTGACCGTTTATATGTTACCACAGGAGTGCCGGGGCATTTTCATATTTTCGATATTTCAGCTGATCCGCTAAATCCTAAGCTTTTAAAATCAATCCCCACTGCCGAAGGTGCGCATCATGTCGGAATAAGCAAAGATGAAAAGTATGCATTTGTGCAGAATTCCTTGCTTAACCTTCCAGGCATGAGTGATGGGTCCGTGACGGTGATTGATTTAGAGAGGCAAAAGGTGGTGAAATCCATGGATACCCTTAAGGATGCCGGTCTCACTCCAAACTCCATTGTGTTGCTACCGGAATGGAATTCTTTTGGCGGGCATTAATTCTAGCTTCCTTCGTGAATCTAGTTAACGGGAGGTAGTTAAAATGAATAAGCCTACGTCTATTTTGTTCGCCTGTGGTTTATTGGGATCTGTTTTCGGCGCAGGGGTTTCGTATGCGGATGGGCAAAATGTTTCTGTATTGCAGAGTAAAGCTGAAAATAAATCGCAACAAAGGCGACTACTCCACCTCTCTGCTTTAGATTTAAGCGCAAGCAAAAAAAAGGTTTTGCAAATCATTCAAGGGGAGCAGGTTGAACTCGTCATTGAAGGAGTGATTGAGGCGATATACCATCTACATGGATATGATCTTACGGCAAAATCTGAGGTCGATCAGCATGCTGTCATTAAGCTAGTTGCGAGTAATACGGGAAGATATCCATTGGTTCAGCACATGATCGATCCGTTGCTGGGTAATTTCGAAGTGACTGTTGCGTACTTGGAGATTAGGTCTCAGTGATGCTACAGCTTAGGAATGTTTGCGCGATTCATGTTTTTGGCCACAGGGGCGCTTACGCGCAAAGAGTAGTGAGTAAAAAAATTCTCATTTTTACTCGCAAAATCGATATTTTTTCCGGTATAGGCTCATCTACATCCGGCCACGGGCTAGTCCGATTTTTTTGAACATTTATGCTTTGCCTAAAGCACTTACTTTTGGGTTTGGAATCGTGTTGTTTTTTGTTCCAAACTTCGTATATGCACATGCATTTGGGGCAAGGTATGACCTTCCTCTACCACTGTCTTTTTTTATTGTCGCTTCGGGTATTGCTGTTGCCGTCTCTTTTCTCGTTGCATTCCTATTTGTCAGGCGCGGAGATGTGCGAGCGTTCAGCATAACATTTTTGATCAAAAAAAAGGTATTAAATTATTTGCATCGCTTATTGCAGCTCTTGGGTCTGGTTGTATTAAGTATCGTTTTAATGACGGCACTTGTCGGCGATCCATCACCGACCAAGAATCTAGCGACAGTGACCGTATGGGTATGGTGGTGGGTTGGTTTCACCTTGTTTTCAGCGCTGCTTGTTAATCTTTGGCCGTGCTTGAACCCGTTTTGTACACTCGCTGCTCTATGGATTAAAATTGTCCAGTATCTCCTCGGCGGAAGATCATTGAAGATGAGGCCTTTACCGGTTTTTGCCCCCTATCTTGCCGTATTAGGTTTGTTTACATTGTCATGGATTGAATTAGTTTCCAATATTTCAGAAACGCCTAGACAAGTGTTTTGGCTCATTGTGATTTATCTAGTGACAACTTGTTTATGTGCGAGTCGTTACGGGTTTGAGCAATGGTTTAAACAAGCTGATCCGTTGACGCGTTTATTTAGTATGATGGGAAGGCTGGCGCCATTTAGTTTATCGCATTCTTCAGGACTTGTTATTCGATTTCCGGGAAGTGGGCTTAGTCAAGCGCCAAAAATGGAAGCAAAAGATGGATTAGCGGCAGTTTTATTTATTCTAATGTTAATCAGTGTTGTACTTTTTGATGGTCTTTCAGAAACACCTTTATGGCAATGGGTAAAAGAATTTGTTGCGCAATCTCAGGCGCTTCGACCGGCCTTGTTGAGCATGCAAAGCAATGGGCTAGATATCTTAATGTTAGTGCAAACTGCGGGCTTGATATTAGTATTCTTGCTTGCGTGTATTACATATTACGTCATTATTTTTTTGATTTGGCTGGCAGGCTACCGTGAGGTCTCAGTGCTTGTCATTGCATGTCAATTTGCACCGTCCTTGTTACCGATTGCCATCGCCTATCATCTTGCACATTATGTGTCTTACTTCATGCTTGCAGGTCAGCTGATTATTCCGATCTTGAGTGATCCGTTTGCGCTTGGCTGGGACTTATGGGGTACTCAATCACAGCGTATCAATCTTTCCGTGATCAATGCGGAGAATGTTTGGTGGATTGCTGTTTTCGCGCTTATTGCAGGCCATGTGATCGCGGTTTTTGTGGCTCATGCTGAGGCTATTCGCTTGTTTACAAAACACAGAATAGCGGTGCGCAGCCAAATCCCAATGATGGTATTTATGGTATTACTCACCATGCTTAGTTTATGGGTATTGTCGCAGCCGATTATTAGTTAAGCCAAGTTGGGCGTGCTTCGAGTTTTATCGATTTAAGTCCCTTTTTGATGCGCAGATCTTTAAATTGCATCGTTTTGGTGCTAACTATTCGTTGTAAATTTTCGGGTATATCTCCGTATCCTCCATAGGGCAATGCCTTCAGAGTATTGGCTAAGGATGGCGCATTCTTCGCAAGCATCAGTATTACTAATTCTTGCAATGGTAATACTGATACGGAGTGAGGCATGAAAATACCAATGGCTAATAAAACAAAAATAGTTTTTGCATTTTTACTTTTTACGATGTTCTCCGCAGTTTCTGCTGCACCGCTAAAAATTGGTTACAGTGATTGGCCGGGCTGGGTTGCCTGGGAAATTGGTGTAGAGAAGGCTTGGTTTAAAGAAGCGGGTGTTGATGTTCAATTTGAATGGTTTGATTATGTTGCGTCCATGGATGCTTTTGCGGCGGGCCACCTGGATGCTGTGAGCATGACTAATGGTGACACCCTTGTTACCGGGGCTGCTGGGGCAAGAAGTGTGATGTTTTTATTAAACGACTATAGCAATGGCAATGACATGTTGATTGCTAAGGCGGGTATTACGTCGGTTAAGCAACTCAAGGGCAAAAAAATTGGTGTCGAAATTGGATTTGTGGGACACCTGTTGTTACTCAATGCTTTAGAAAAAAATGGTTTGAGTGAAAAAGACGTAGAATTAATTAATGTGCCTACGAATGAAACTCCCCAGGTTTTAGCATCAGGTCAAGTTGCTGCGATTGTTGCTTGGCAGCCAAATTCTGGAATGGCTTTAAAAATGGTGCCGGGTTCTACCGCGATCTACTCTAGCGCTGATGAGCCTGGCTTGATTTACGATTTTCTCGCCGCATCTCCGCAAAGTTTTGTGACCCGCAAAGCGGAATGGAAAAAAGTGATGAAGGTTTGGTATCGCATTGTGGCATATTTGAATGATCCAAAAACACGTGCGGATGCAATAAAAATAATGGCATCTCGTGTCGGTTTGAATGCTGCTGAATACGAAGAGTTTTTAAAAGGAACTAAGATCTTGACACTTAAAGAGGCGAAAAAACATTTTGCAAAATCAAAGGGTTTTGATTCAGTATATGGGTCATCTAAAATTTCTGATGATTTTAATGTCGCCAATAAAGTATATGACAAGCCGCAAAACATAGATATTTATATTGATTCATCTATGACAATGAATATGTCCGATAAATAGCTCTAGGCGTTAAAAAATGAGTGGAACTGGAAATCTGTTTGCGGTTAATAGAACGTTGAACTCAAGACAGAAGCGGATAGTTACGCTAATGAGTTTTCTTATTCCTATCTTGTTATGGAGTATGATTAGCTATGTCCCCTTCATCTGGCATCCTAAGGTGGAAATAACATCGGTTGGAGATGTGAGCTATTTCTCTGATGGAATGTTAGTAGATCGCGAATTATTTGAAACGGAAGTGCTGCGAACGCGTGAAGCGGGGGCTGTACTTCCTGAGGGCCTTCCTGCAAATCCAGTCTACTTACCTGCTCCGCATGAAGTGGTATCTGCTTTGTATACCGCTTTTACCACTGAGCCACAAAGGCGCAACGAATTATGGTTACATGAAAGTCTGTGGAGTAGCATTCAAATAATCTTTTGGGGTTTCTTTCTGTCTTCGCTTATTGGTGTTCCGCTTGGTATTTTATGCGGTACTTATGATTTTTTTTCCAAGCTTTTTGAGCCCTTTGTCGAATTTTTTCGATATTTACCAGCGCCCGCATTTGGCGCACTCGCGGTAGCAATTTTGGGGATTCACGAAGCGCCCAAAATAGCCATCATATTTATCGGTACTATTTTTCAGCAAATATTGATTGTTTCAAACTCAACGAGGAAGCTTGATCCCGCGCTGTTAGAAGCAGCGATGACCTTGGGTGCTAGAAAGCTCTCGCTATTATTTCGCGTAGTCATTCCGGGGATAGCAACCGATGTATATCGAGACTTACGGATTTTATTGGGTTGGGCTTGGACTTATTTAATTGTTGCGGAACTCATTGGAACGAGTTCGGGTATTACCTGGTTTATTACTCAGCAAGCACGATACAAAAACTTTGATAATGTTTACGCAGCGATCATGATTATTGGAATAATTGGATTGTTGACCGATATAATTTTGGCGAGCTTGGGAAAACGTATTTTCCCTTGGCAACGTGCAAAAAAATAATGTGAGAGTTATGCGCAATTTTGAATTACCCAGTTATCTAGAGCAATCAGAAGATGTTGCAGATCGGTTCACACGTTTAAAACAACGCCCGGTCATGTTAGAAGTGAAAAACCTAAGCAAGCAATTTAATTCTATAAATGGTCAAGTGGTAGCGTTGGACAATGTTAGCTTCAAAACCTTTAAACGTGAATTTGTGTGCGTGATAGGGCCATCGGGGTGTGGCAAATCAACCCTCATTCGGATTTTAGCAGGTTTGGAATCCGCAAGTTCTGGACGAGTGATTTCGGGCGGTGAGGAGGTCGTGGGGCCGGGGCCAGATCGAGGCATGGTATTTCAGGGGTATACCTTGTTTCCTTGGTTAACAGTGAAACGCAATATTATGTTTGGCTTGGAAATGGCCGGAAAAGGTAAACATCCCTCTGATGAAGAGGCAATGCAGTGGATTGATCTCGTTGGCCTTAATTCGTTTTCTAATAGCTATCCGCATGAGTTATCCGGTGGAATGAAGCAACGCGTAGCCATTGCGCGAGCTTTGGCGAATCAGCCCAAAATACTATTAATGGATGAACCCTTTGGTGCTTTGGATGCGCAAACGCGTGCCAAAATGCAGGGATATTTACACGAAATATGGAAAAATATTGATGTCACTATTTTGTTTATAACCCATGATTTGGATGAAGCTATATATTTGGCGGATCGAATTCTGGTGTTAAAAGCCCATCCAGGAGAGGTAGAGGAATTGATTGAAGTACCGGTACCGCAGCCCCGAAAACCGGCGGATATGTTAAGCCCAGAGTTTCTTGCCACTAAAAAAAGGCTGGAAACGCTTATTCATCCTCTTGAGAAAGATGATGCTGATAGTCCGT
>JALUUH010000015.1 GCA_027021445.1 Gammaproteobacteria bacterium | reverse complement strand
CCACCATGCGGGTTAATTTGCCTTCAACAGCTAACGGGGTTGGTTCGCTTAGCCTGTCGATATAGGGCGTGAGACGTTCACGCCAGATACGGCAACGATCAGCGGCTTCAGGCATTACTCGAATCACCTTCTCTGACGCCACCTAATACCTGGGCAATAATGGCGGTAAGTCGTGTTTCTACGGTTGCATCAATTCTTGTGTGATTGCTTTGCACATTGCAGCCACCACGTGTTAATGCGGCATCCTCCACAATTTTCCAACGTTTTTCATCATCGCTGTCGGCATCGACTGAAAGCGTTTCGTTGACCAGTTTTGCATCTTCCGGGTGGAGAAAAACACGAATATCTCGCGCGGAAACAGGAAGAACTTCCACCGCTTGTCGAATCGCGGCGACTACTTGACTAGAGTCTGTTTTTAATTCACGCCGTACAAGATGTTTTGCGACGGACATCGAAAGAGTGACGAGTTGTTGCTCGACCTCTTCGTCCATTAATTTAAGCGGAGTATTTAATAAATCTATAATTGAAGTGAAGGCGGAAATTTTCTGTTCGACATCACTGCGAGTCTCTGCCAAAGCCTGTTCCAGCCCCTGTGCTCGTCCTTCTTCTTGTGCTTTTTGTAGGCCTTCCTCGTAACCTTTTGCTTGGCCTTCTTCAATGCCTTGCGCCAATCCTGCTTGATAGGCTTCATCATGTGCTCTTTTCTGAATATCTTCTATATCATCAACCGTTGGAGCGGTCACTCTCGGGCTAGGTATTTCGATAGGCTCATCACCTTCACTCACCAAAGGCAAATCCCATAATGAAACCGTTGTTAGGTCATCTTTAGCAATTACTTTTTTCACTGTTGTTTTGCCTAACTCGCTACCCTTGTTGAATACAACTAGCTATCACTTAGATAAACTCCTCTCCAGCGCCACCCAACATTATCTCGCCAGTTTCAGCCATTCTTCTTGCCACGGCAACAATTGCTTTTTGACCGCCTTCGACATCACTCACTCTGACCGGCCCTTTATTTTCAATGTCATCTTTCAGTATTTCTGCCGCACGTTTAGACATATTTTTGTAAAATTTATCCGCTATCCTTGCTTCCGCTCCTTTTAATGCCAAAACCAAATCATCGGTTGACACCTCACGTAATAGCGATTGAATACCTCGATCATCGACATCTAAAAGATTTTCGAACACAAACATAAGTTCTTGGATTTTCTCCGCCAACTCGCCATCAACATCCTTGATATTTTCAATAATTTCTTGCTCCATGGAACTATCCACAAAATTCAATATATTGGCAGCGGCTTTTACCCCTCCAACTGCGGATGATTTCAAATTACCGTCGCCCATAAACTGCCTTTCCATGATGTCATTTAATTCCTGAAGAGCACCCGGCTGAATCCCTTCCAGGGTCGCAATACGCAATATCACATCAACCCTTACAGGCTCAGCAAACTGGCGTAGAACTTCGGCAGCTTGGTCTTGCTCTAGAAAGCTCATCACTATCGCAATAATCTGAGGATGTTCATTACGAATCAAATCTGAAATCGCTCTGGCATCCATCCATTTAAAGGCTTCCAGGCCTTTGATATGACCGCCGAGTAAGATTCGATCGATCAATCCTGAAGCTTTATCTTCCCCAAGTGCTTTAACCAGCACATTTCGAATATATTCATCGGTGTCCATACCTAAAGATGTGGAAGTATCGACAATTTCGTAAAACTCTTTGACCACTTGAGTGACTTGCAGTTTACTCACATTTTTTAATGAAGCCATCTGCATGCCGATAGACTGAACCTCCTTTGGCGCCATATGTTTCATCACATTTGCGGCTTCTTGCTCTCCCAGCGTCAGCAATAATATCGCTGACCGTTCAGCCCCCGAAAGCTCTGGAACTAAATCTTCTACGTCTTCCCCAGGAATTAAGTCATCAGCCATGAGGCACCTCGTCTACTGCACACCATGTTTTTACCACTTGAGCGACAATAAGTGGATCGTCTTCTGCCATTTTTCGTACTTTTTCAAGCATGACCAAGTATTCTTCGTGACTAACACCCAGCGCAGCCCAATCTTCCGGACTTAAACCACCAGGCCGTTTTTTTTCTAAATCAAGTTTCTTCTGTTCTGCGACTTGCTCCGGAGTAAGCTCCACAATTTCTTCAACTTCTTCTTCTGGTTCTTCTTCCTTGTGAGTCCATGCTTTGACCACCGGGCGAACCACAAAACCGAGTATTAACAAGAAAAACAAAACTCCAGCACCTTGCTTGACTAAATCAAGAAACCATTGCTGCTCCCACAGAGGATCCTCCGGTAATGGAGGTAAATTCGTTGAATTGAGAAAACTCGCATTAACCACATTAACACTATCCCCGCGTGCTGGATTAAACCCAACTGCTTTTCTAATTAAACTGGTAAACTCTTCGATTTGCTCTGGCGAATAGTTTTTGCGCAGAATTTCACCATCTTCCCCATAAGATAATTTGTCATCAATGACTACAGCAACTGAAAGCCGCTCCAATTGTCCAGGTGCACGTTTGATATGACTAATTGTCTTGTCAATTTCATAGTTGAACGTTGCACGTTTACTTTTTCGACTCGGCCCTCCATTATTATCGGTACCATTGGTCGCTATTTCAGGTGCAATAGCAACTCCCGGTGGCTGATTGGTTAGCGCTCCGGGTACCCCACTAATACCACCACCACGACTTTCTTCCTCTATTGTTTGCTCACTTCGAACAGCGGGTAAATCAGGATTAAAAGATTCTTGGGTACTTTCTACTGCAGAAAAATCCACTTCGGCATCAACTTGAGCGCGCACACCCTCGAACCCAACAATCGGCGTTAATATGCGCTCAATGCGTTCGATATAATATTCTTCTAATTTTCGTTTAAATTCGAATTGCTGGGTGCTCATTCCTAAACTTCCCTCTAGCTTACGATTAGATATAAGCTTTCCTGATTGATCAACGACGGTAACGTTTTCAGGCTTTAAGAGCGGAATACTTGATGCGACAAGATGGACAACTGCGGCTACTTGGCCTTCACTCAGTGAGCGACCAGGTTTTAAAATCGTTAATACAGAAGCAGTTGGTTCTTGTCGATTTCGAATAAACACCGACTGTTTAGGAATTGCCAAATGGACTCGTGCGGTTTCAACACTCGCTATTTCTTTTATAGATTTCGCAAGTTCACCTTCTAATGCGCGATGATATCGCGCTTTCTCCATAAATTGACTGGTTCCAAAACCTTGATCTTTATCCAAAATTTCAAAACCTTTTTCCTCCGACGTAGGCAAACCAAGTCCTGCTAACAAAATTCTGACATCGTGTATCTTTTTATTGGACACCATTATTTGCCCGGTTTTTTCATCTAACTGGTAAGCAATATTTTGGGCACGTAGTATCTCTATTATTTCTGAAGATGCTTGCTCGGTTAGATTTCCATAAAGTAATCGATAATCAGGGGCTCTAGTCCACATGAAAACCACGACTAATACGGCTATGATCGCGGCAACACCGACTAACAATTGAAGTTGTTTATCCCGCGGTAATAAATTAAATTTTTCGGTGATTGGATTAGGAGTAACTTCGTCTTGCAGTGAACCCCCATTATCAACTGGAGTAGCTATACCACCATCAGCCTGGGCTGCTGGAAGATTCGTTTTCTCGACATTCTGTGCGTTTGCTACGGCCATACGTGTTACACCATTCTGCTATTAAACTATAAAATAAAGACACGACTTAAGGCCGCCTTTAAAATAAATTTACCGATAATTTATACTTGCATGCTCATAACGTCTTTATAAGCTTCCAATAATTTTTTCCGTACTTGCACGATCGCATCAAAAGCAACAGATGCTTTCTGCGATGCAACCATGACTTGGGGTAAATCAACACCTGGCTCACCTAGCTCAAAAGATTTTTTCAGCGCACCAGAAAATTTCTGTGCAGAGTTCACATTATCAATCGCACTTTGCATTAACTCGGCAAATGATTTAGGGCTTGAGCTATCATCATGATCCTGAGACAGAGGTTTAACTTGAGATTGGGCCTGAGCAGCAACTCGCTGTAGATCCGACAACATCTTGCTCATGTTAAGATCATTCATAATATTTTCCTTTAATATTTTTTAAGCCTAAAATCCGCAGTGGGATTTGTTAAACGATTAAGATCTGTATGGTCTTCTGTGATCCATCTACAGATCTACAGTATTATGTGTTCATGCTGCACCGTATGCTGAGGGAATTTCCATACCTTCATCACGCATACGCGCCAACTTATAGCGTAGCGTTCGCTGGCTCACTCCTAAAGTTTCTGCCGCTTTTTTTCGGCTTCCATGGGTTTCTTGTAACGCATCCAATATCAATCGATATTCTCGCGTTTTCAAACTATCTCCTAAAGAGTCACTCACATTCATACTTACTTCGCCCGTTAAACTCCGCTCTGTAGAACCCGATAATTCCAACTCAGGCTCAAACATAATATGCTCTTCAGTAATTGCATGGGTATTCGTTAATATCAACGAACGTTGTGCTACATTATCTAGCTCTCGCACATTGCCTGGCCATTGATGCTGTCTCAATTTTTGTTCCACATTTTTATTAATCATTGGCGTTGGTTTTCCCGTTCCTTTTATATGCCGACCAAGCATGGCATTAAATAACGGAATCACATCACCTGGACGCTCTCTCAAGGGTGGCAGAAATACGGGAAACACATTCAATCTATAATATAAATCTTCTCTAAATTTTCCTTCAGCTACTTCCTTTTTCATATTTCTATTAGTAGTAGCTAGCACCCGAACATCTAATGAAATCAATTTATTTCCACCGAGTCTTTCTACTTCTCTTTCTTGTAACACACGAAGCAATTTAGCTTGCAAACCAACATCCATTTCGGATATTTCATCGAGCAGCAAAGTACCCAAATTGGCCAATTCAAACTTCCCTGGACTAGACTTATATGCCCCCGTAAACGCACCTTTTTCATAACCAAATAACATAGCTTCCAACATATTTTCCGGGATCGCAGCGCAGTTCAGGGCGATGAAGGGCCCATTTGAACGCGCTGAAGCTCGGTGTATTTCTTTGGCAATGACTTCCTTTCCAGTCCCACTTTCACCACTAATTAACACTGTTGCCTCGCTATCGGCAACCTTCTTAACCAAGGCCAAAACCTCTTTTGTTTTTTGGTCTTCCGCAATAATTTCACCTTCAGGCTCAAACTCATCGGGCAAATAGCGACTAATCATATTGACCAGGACTTCGGACTCAAAGGGCTTCACTAAATAATCTACTGCACCATCTTGCATCGCTTCAACCGCTTTCTGTATCGTTCCATACGCCGTCATTAATACAAACGGTAGTCCAAAATATTGTTTCTTTACTTGTTTTAATAATGCATGCCCATCCATACCCTCCATTTGCACATCTGAAACGATCATGCCAACCATCTCATCATTTAAAATATCAATGGCTGCACTTCCATCAGCGGCCTGCAGAACGCTGTATCCGGCTAATCTCAACGTATCTATCAAAGCTTCTCTTAAAGACTCATCATCTTCTACTACTAAGACACTTCCGTGACTCATCTTTCACCTCTTTTACTTTGCACAAAGTGGCAAGCGAACAACAAATACACTTCCTGCATCATCGCTGGAATCAAGCCAAAGCCTGCCATTGTGAGATTGAATAACCGCTTGAGCCACAGCTAAGCCCAGTCCTGTTCCTCTAGAGCGCGTGGTAAAAAATGGCTCGAATATTTGAGATTGAATTTCTTGAGGAATTCCTGGCCCGTTATCCTTTATTGAAATATCAACAAAGGCATTAGCCTGGTCTTCACTTTGCTTAATACTAATTTCAATTCTGCCTCCATTACCACACGCCTGAATAGCATTAGTAACAAAATTCTGTAATACACTAACAAGCGCATCTCTATTTGCACTCACCTTCCATCCGCTATCGATCTCATTTATTATCAAAGAACATCCGCTAGATGCTATATGTGATTCTACCGCTTGATCCAACTCTAGAAATAAATCGATGAGATTTTCTAGCTGGTGATGAGCACTGCCATCACGGGTAAACGCCAACATATCTTCAACGATTTGCTCAAGATGTTTTAATCGGGACAATGATTTTTCGGTAAAACGGGTTCGCTCTTCGAGCTTGAGATTTTGTTTAGTTAAGTTTGATGTATATAACAATGCAGATGCGAGTGGGGTTCTAATCTGGTGAGCAAGCTTTGCACTCATTTCACCGAGCGCTGATAAGCGTTTATAGCGTTCAAGTGACGACTGTAAAACACGTGTATCAGTGACATCCGTCAACATAATTATTTGACCGGGTTCTTTCCCCAAAGGGCTGGTAGAAATTGAAACTACCCGACCTTTAGCCGTAATAGATTCTTGCCCAGATTGAGTATCCGGTAAAAAAGCGCGCTCAATAATATCTCGCCAAAGTTCGCCTTCTAAAGGCAGTCCCAATAAGTCCTCTGCGACGGGATTACTCTCTTGAACTTGCCCTAAGGGATTAATAACAACCACTCCGGCAGGCAAAGAAGTCAATAACATGGAGAGACGCGAAGCCAGTCGTTCATTCTCCTCATATTGACAATGACGTTCACGTTCGGTTTTAGACAGTTCTTGATTTAGGGAGTTGATGCGGTTTTCTAAGGCATCATAAGTCGCTGTCAATTGCTCAGCGACACCATTAAACACCTGAAAAGCATCTTTCAGTTCTTTATTGTTCGGCTGGTTAAATTTAACTGACTGGATAGGCTGTATTGATTTAGGCTTTCCCACGCTTTTCCCTGCTCCGGTATTCCGCTGAGTAGCTCAGCCTTTTCACAGGAGCAAGAAATATGCCCTCAGTAAAGCATTGTATTTCAATGAGTTACAGAGATTAATTTAAGGCAGTCAAACTCTTGACGATTCAGGCGTGCGCTGCAAGCCATACTTCCTCAACTTCTCTACCAAGGTAGTACGGCGCATTTTTAGCTTCTTCGCAGCATGTGCCACCACACCTCCTGAATCATCTAATGCTTGTTTTATTAGATTGAACTCAAGGTTATTTAAATGCTCTTTCAGATCAATCCCTTCACTGGGTAAACGCGGTGCCGCAACTACTGGCGCTTGCTCAAATAAATGATCAAGATCAGGCACTTGCTGTTGCGAGGTTTTGACTTGTTCCTCAGCCACCTCATCCGCAATGATTACGCCACCTTTAGGCCTGAATTTTTCGGGTAAATCATTCATATCCACAACGCCGTACGGATACATAATGATTAAACGCTCAATCAAATTAGCGAGCTCACGAACATTTCCTGGCCAACGATATTGGCATAATGACATTATGGCCGCAGGCGTCAAACGAACTGAACCGCGTTTTTCTGCTTCCATTCGTGCAATGAGTTCATTCACTAACAACGGAATATCATCTAAGCGCTCACGCAAAGGCGGCATATCAATAGGAAATACATTTAATCGATAAAACAAATCTTCTCGAAACTTGCCTAGTTTAATATGCTCATCTAAATCACGGTGTGTCGCCGCAATAATCCGTACGTCTGCACGCATGCTCTTATTACCACCTACTCGCTCAAAAGTGCGCTCCTGCAACACACGCAAGAGTTTAACTTGCATATGCACACTCATATCGCCGATTTCATCTAAGAATAACGTTCCGCCATCTGCAAGCTCAAAGCGTCCTTGGCGAGAACTTATGGCTCCGGTAAAAGCTCCTTTTTCATGCCCAAACAATTCACTCTCTAGCAAGTCCGCAGGAATAGCCCCGCAATTTATAGGGACAAAGGCTTTGTTTCGGCGGCTTGAATGATAGTGCAGATTTCTGGCAACCACTTCTTTACCGGTTCCTGACTCACCTAAAATCAGTACAGTAGCTTCTGAGTCTGCAACCTGGCCCATCATTTCACGTACAACGCGAATACTGCGACTATTGCCGACTAAGCTGCGAAATAATTCAGCCGAGGAACCCGATGAAGATGTTTTGTCTTGTCTATCTCTAAAGACCAATGCTTGATGTAAGGCATCGGTTAAGCGCATATGTTTTAGTGGCAAATCTAAGGTATTAAAACTTTCGGCCTGAACTTCTTGTTCAGCTTCGGATTGATTTTTTGGATTTTGATTAACTTTTTCGATCAGACGAATAATAGGCAGATCAATATTTAATTCGCGAATGCCAGTGAATACTTTTTTAAGGGTTTCATCATTTCCACAATTACCCAATAAAATCACATCAATAGTATTAGGTTGAACAAGAACTTCTTTCCAATGTCGGCAATCGGTAATCCGACCTTCTTGATCAATGAAATCTAAGATTCCTTTATAGACTTGTCTTTTAAAATTATCTTCTTCAACGACCAATACAGTAGACGTATTACTCATACTACTCCCTCGAAATAGCGTTTAAAAACTAGCAGCTCGAAGCCTCTACAGCCACTCCCCCCCAATACATGCTGAATAGTAAAGCATGAAAATATTGACATGTCAAAATATTGTCGCAACTTTTTAGCGACTAAGCATTTAATTTAACTAAACTAATTTATTATTCATCGGCATGCTTTCTGCTCTCAACAAGCCCATGAATGGATTAGACAAACCCAGTATCCGAGAGCAACTTCACTGCGCATTTTCACACTTTCAGCAAAACCAATTTATTGAGTCTGAAACTATCTCGCGCAATATTCTCGCGCACGCACCAGATCAATTTGATGCATTACATCTACTCGGGCTCGTTAAGTTTCAAACTAAAGATTATGAAAATGCACTCACATTTCTTAGCAAAGCAAGAACACTAAATCCTTTAAATATTCAATTACTCAATACTCTCGCTTGCACATACCAGGCAATTGGAAAAACCATCGAATCTGAAAAACTCTTTATTGAGATACTCAATATAAATCCCTTTTATCAAGAAACTTTGAATAACTATCTAAATTTGCTAGAAAATAATTCCAAATATTATCAGATCATCAACATATTCGAACCCAAAACTAGTCATTTTCCTGACAATACTCGGTTTCTAAGAAGCCTTGCATACAGCTATGGCGTCACTGGAAATTTTGGCCTTGCAATAGCTACCATAAACCAAGCAATAAGTCGCAACCCCGGCGCCCGCAATTCAGAACTATTGAATACCAAAGGCGCCATTCTATCGGCTAACCAGCAATATGAAAAAGCATGTCAGCTTTTTCAACAAATCCTGATCAGCGATCCATCCCACCTAAATGCGACTATCAATCTAGCTTATGCCTTGCTAAAACGGGGCGAGATAAAGTCTGCTGAAAAACATTTCCTAACCAGCCTTGATCTACTCAAAAACTTAAAATCATCTCATTTTACCAACAAAACCTTATCTGCAAAGATTCAGTTTATGCTGGCTTCCATCAGGCTCATGCATGGAGACTATAAAGAAGGATGGCTCAATTATGCAAAGCGGCCAAGTATTCTATTGCAGAAGCATCTCACTCCGACCGAAAATATAAACCTCCCGGCAGACCTTAACGGAAAACGAATCCTCATAATCCATGACCAAGGCATTGGAGATGAAATATTCTTTCTGCGTTTTATCCCCATGTTAAAATATCGCGGAGCGCATATTAGCTATTTAGCCTCAACCAAAATAGCAACGCTTATTAGTCGCAACCCTGATCTTGACGAGGTCATCATCACCACCAATACTATGCATCATGATTACAAATTTTCGGTAGCAGATCTCCCTCTTTTATTGAAGTGTTATTCGGCCAAAAATATTCCCGTCGCATTTAAATTAGTGCCCAATGAAAAAGAGATCGCAAGCTGTCGAAAGGAATTACTGCAACAAGCCAAAGGCCCATTGATAGGAATAACCTGGCGTGCCGGTGCCAATAAAGTTCAAGGTCAAGATGCAATCGACATCTTGGATAAACAAATCCCATTAGAAAGCCTGGTTAAATGCTTTGCAAATACCGCAGCAACCTTAGTCGTACTACAACGTAACCCTGATAGAGAAGAAATTGACTATTTAAAAAACACCTTAAACCATAAGATCGTCGACTACTCACATTACAATGAAGACCTTGAGCAAATGACAGCCTTACTGAGTATTCTTGATGACTATATTGGCGTTAGCAATACTAATATGCATCTCCGAGGAAGCCTTGACCAAAAAGCAACGCTATTACTGCCTTATCCACCCGAGTGGCGATGGCAACTCAAAGGCGATAAAACACCATGGTATGCAAAATTTACCCTGCTCAGACAAGATAATAAGGGCGGCTGGACAGATGCCATTAACACCTGCAAGCAAAAACTGGATAAGGTCTATGCCTAATTTAAAAAAACTCAGTAAAAAAACCCAACAAGCACTTTCCTTGTTTCAGCAAAAAGACTTCGCCGGTGCAAAACCATTGCTATTGCAAGTGTGCCAGAAAGATTCTCGATTTGATTTAGCTGGATTTCTATTAGCCAGCATTTATTTTATCGAACACGACTTAGCAAGCGCACAAAAATATTATCAGTATACAGTACACGCTAACCCAAACCACTGGGAAGCACACAATAATTTAGGTGTTACCTATGAGCGATTAGGAAATAACGCGGAAGCAATGCGGTATTATAAAAAGGCCATTTCAGTTAAACCGGGTTATGCTAAAGCCTATTTTCATTTAGCCAATTTACTCAACGCAGACAACGAAACCGATGCAGCAATAACAAACTATCGTTTAGCCTTAAAGAGTACACCCGATCATTTTCCCTCACTCAATAATCTCGCCTATATTCTCGTAAAGAGAAACCAGTATGACGAAGCGCTACAACTACTTCAGCGTGCTGAAAATATTCAAGCAGATGATTTAGAGGTGTTAACAAATCTAGGTGTCTTGTTACGTAAAAGAGAAGATTACCCAGCATCTATTGACAAACTTTCCCGTGCACTCATTATCAACCCTAACTTTGGCCCGGCTTACGAGCAACTGGCTATCAGTTATCATTATAATGGCGATTTTGACCTCGCACTCAGAAACTTCAAAACGGCCATTGATTTAAACCCTAATAATGACACGCTGCGTACGTGCTATGGTGACTTGTTAAATGATAAGGGTGATTATGAAACTGCAAAAATTGAATTTGAAACGGCGATAAGTCTTAATGAAGCGAATGAAAAGTCATGGAATGGACTTGCAGCCGCTGAAAAACTCGCCGGTAATATCGATAAAGCGATAGATATTTTTTCAAATGCTTTCCAGCAATTCCCATCCAATCTAAATATCCAGTTTAACCTGGCGACTTCTTATCTCGCCATCGGGGACTACCCAAATGGCTGGAAAAACTATAGTGCAAGGCCGAGTTATCTTGAACATGGAGGAAATACCCATAAAGCACAACTGCCTTTAGACTTATCGGAAAAAAGTATTTTTATTGAGTACGAACAAGGCATAGGTGACGAATTATTTTTTCTTCGATATGTACCTGAACTCAAAAAGAGAGGAGCGAAAGTAGTTTATTTTCCGCATAAAAACTCTCGAAAACTGATTGTCCAACTCCGCATATTGGATGAAATAGTAGAATCTCGGAAAAATGCAGCTAAATCAGATTATCATATCTTAGTGGGTGACCTGCCTTTTTGCCTGAGTAACGCAGCAAACATAGAACCACCACCGAGCATTCCGCTTTGCCCTTCCACGCAATGGGCCGATGAAGCAATGCAAGCATTGAATAAACTCGGTCCTCCTCCCTATATTGCTCTGAGCTGGAGAGCAGGACAAACATTAAAACACCAGCTTTACAAAGAAATACCTATTAAAAAATTAGCTGAAATAATCAAGTCTGTTCAAGCAACATTCATCGCTATTCAACGCAATCCCCTAAAAAATGAAATTATTACACTTGAAAAAATGGCGAACAAAGCCATTGCTGATTTTTCAAATTACAATCAGCATTTAGACAAAATGACTGCCCTATTAAGCATTCTTGATGACTATATTGGAGTAAGCAATACGAATATGCATATTAATGCAGCTATAGGTAAGCGAGCAAAAGTACTGATCCCTCATCCTCCAGAGTGGCGCTGGACTAACAATAGGAATTCATCACCGTGGTTTCCGGGTTATCACATCTTCCGTCAGCAACAAAATAAGAGTTGGGATACCGCCATCAATCAGCTTAGCAAAGAAATGCATAAAGAACTCGAACACACTTAAGAGACTGCCTGAGAATCTGGTAATCATTTTTTCAAGAGGCAAATATTTGCCGTATGCCATGCACTAACACAACTATAATCCGAGATTCCGCAGTTAATCGCTCAGTAACAAAAGTAACATTTTGAAATTATTAATTTTTCTAATTGCAATGGCATTCATTCGCCGGATGAACCTCGCTATACACAAACCTCATCATAATCATACAATAATAGCTCACATTCAATAACTTAGGAGCTTATTAACAATGACCCTGAATTTATCACCTATTAATTGGCACGTAGGATGCTATTTTATAATTGACAATACCTGTCATTGAAAAAAAGTATTATTGATAAATAAGCGATATTTTCATGATTAGAATATTCATAGGTTACGACCCACGAGAAGCGGAAGCATACAGTGTATTAGCACACAGTATAAATACGCGTGCCTCACGACCGGTATCGATCACTCCGCTTGCCCTCAGCCAACTTAATCACTTAATGACACGAGAAATCAATCCATTGCAATCGACAGATTTTTCCTTTTCTCGATTTCTAACACCTTATCTTTCTAATTTTGAAGGATGGTCGATCTTTATGGACTGCGACATGATCGTACTTGACGACATTGCAAACCTCATTGACTCAGCAGAGGATCAATATGCGGTTCAAGTAGTTAAACACCAACATATACCCATAGAAGAAACCAAGTTTTTAGGTGCCCCACAGAGTAAATACTCGAAAAAAAACTGGAGCAGCGTCATGCTCTTTAATAATGTGCGCTGTAAAACACTCACTCCAGAATATGTCAACACCGCCAGTGGATTGGATTTACACCAATTCAAATGGCTAGAAAATGATAGTTTGATTGGCGAAATTTCACCGCGTTGGAATCATCTTGTGGGCTATGACCAGACAAACCCTGATGTATCTCTCGTGCACTTTACGATAGGCGGCCCATACTTTCATGAATATAAAAATTGTGAATATTCTAAAGAATGGTTTCAAGAAAAAAACAACATGTTATATTGTGAGCAAAAATCATGAGTAAAAAAGCGATAAAATTTCCATTAGATGATAACAATCCTTTAACATTTATTGACTACAATATGTTGCTCTTACTCAAAGCCGAAAACTCATTCGACTTAAACATTATGCTATCAGATTTTTTAGCGGATGATATTGTTGAGTTTCTTGAGAGACATAAAAAATTATTGTTTGTCCTCAGTGAAATATGGAATAATGCCATACGAAGAACAATTTTTTCAACTGAGGATATTACATTCCCCGACGGTTTACTCCTCCTCCCTCCTATATTCCATCGCTTAAATTGGATAGAAAAAAATCCGCTATGGAATGATATAGAAAAAAAAGCAGAAAAACGTTTTGCAGAAGATCCAAATTTAGTCGATGCGCTAGTCACTATGTTTATCGACGGAATGCAAGCGTCGCTGGATACGGCGCTCGATAAATACTGTACTAAAATAAAGCAACTCAAACACAAGCCCGATGAATACCAGAAAGCACAAGCGTTCAGAAATAATATTGGCTGTTTTTATGGTTGGCCTAAAGAGAAACTCATGCAGTTAGCAGAATCTGCTTAAATAAAAAAACATCTGCTTACTTCGAACAAGCTCCTAGGAGCCTGTCTGAGAACAGTGATCGTCACCCACTGTAATAGTCACAGAAAAATCCGTTACAATTTTTTTTCGTCCCTGGTTAACACTGGTATCATCCATTTCCTGTAGTGAATAAAATAGTCGTAGAAAATAACTTTCGCCTATCGGTTCAAATTTCAGCATGGGAATGCTCGCACATTGTGATTTATCAGTATTAAACTTAATCAATTTATTTTTATCGCCTATCCTGATCTCACCTTTTGTATCTCCAAAACCGGTTCTAGCCGATACAAGATGAGATATAGGTGCACCGTGATCCACTATTTGATTTATCGCAAACCGATCTGGCTCATCTCCACCATTAAATACCTCGATATATAAACTTTCCACATCAAAAAAATCGGGTAAAAAGCTCATATAAGCACAACGCAATACACCTGGAGAGTTAATTTCAAGATCAAAACTGTATTTCAAAATAAACTCTTTATCGCGCACACTAATTCGTTTATTGATTTGTCCAAGTTCATTATCAATACAAGCAATAAACTCCATCCCATTCGGAACCGCTCGAATGCTATACTCCGTTTCAGCCAAGTCTGTTAATTTATGCTTAGCAATGGTTTCATACGTATAATGCCCCGTATACCAGTCTGCCACATAGTCTATTCGATCATAGAAGCCGTGCGGAATCGTCCCTAATGCGAATAACTCACCTAGACATTTAAACCGTATTTTATAAATACTAAGACCACGACTAGGGTTTATTTCGATATCCAAATGTGTATTTTCACAATGAATCAATTGATCTTTAGAACTAACTCTATATTGATTTTTTTGCGTTATTGCAGAAGGAGTTTTGAGCGTATTATTATTTCTATAAATTATTTTCGGTAACATTGATTTCAGCTGCGCTTGATATAACTGCCAGCGCTTCTCTGTTATATGGGTTCTGAAATCACTCGCCCACAGGTAACACAAGTCCCTCCAAACCCAATCAGACACTTCTTTTGTATGAATAGAATGAAAAAATTTCCAACAGGCCGTATTGATTTTCAAATCGTCTCTTCCAGTCACTGCCCAGCGTAATAAATTATATTTGCCTTGCTTTTTCACCGGTACTGGAAGCGATGCTTTTGCTAACAACAACTTATGCGGATGACGTTTTTTTTGATATTTATTGAGAATTTGTGATGGCAGAAAAAACCCAAAACTAGGATCTTCTTGCAAATCCATAAACAATGTTTTTAGCTTTTTCCATTCACTCAAACTTTGCACCAAAAATGCTTCGTCATGAAAACGACCGGGACGGAAATCAAAAATTTCAGCATCACTTGAATAGATACACAAGGTATGGTTTTGAGTTCCTAAATGTTTCTTAATATAGGTCAAATATTTTTCACGATTATTTTCACCGTGAATATAACGTTGAGTTTGTTGAAATGTTATCGAGTCACTCCATAAAATATCAATCGTATCCCCATTATGAGTAATAGCCTGCTGGGGAAAATAACGCCACTTTGGGTTCCAATCAGAATTCGCGCTCGCGCTATTATTCCACTCCATAACGAGACATTGATAGCCGGCTTCAAGATACAAAGGGATGAGGCTTGATGAAAAAGCCTGCTCATTGACCAAAGCAATGCTAGGTGAGCATGCAAGAAGCTCTTTATATACACGATTACCATGATATAAGTTTGCCTGATTTAATTTGCTGGGAACTAAAGGCCCGATGATTTGATGATAACCACTGCCGATGAGTTCGATATGCTTGTGCGCAATGAGTGCTATTAACTGAGAAACCCATTGCGGGTTAAGCTCGTTTATCAATTCCAGCGTATAGCCTGATAGCTCAATACCCACAGGTACTTTAGAAGACTCAACAAGATTTAACAAAGGCCAGTAACAACGACTAATCACATCTTCACGTTGTGCTACTTCGATCGAAGAATAATTTAGGTTTAGATGAAAGATTGAGTATAAATCAATTTTTGCAGAATACATTTTAGTCTATATCAATGATTAGATTTTTTTGAGGTTTTCAAATAATAGCGATCCTTCTAGCAAGGATTAATAACGAAGCAAAACTTGAAAACCGCAACATTACCCTACCTTAGCATGGCTTTACACAATGGATTAAGCTCATGTCGTTTCTATTCTAATATTATCTATCGCTGACGCTGCAAGCAAACGTGCTTGAGCTGACGTCTCTGCGGTAGCGAGAATAACCCCCGAACGCGCAGGATGGCTGTGAACCTTGCTTATGGTATCACCAACAGCTACGCGTATCTCACACATTTTTATACCTGGCATAGCCTTCACTTCAGCAACGCCGGTCACTCGAATCACTTTTCCAGGCTTAGGAAATAGGTAACGTTGCACGACAGGTTTTTGATATTCCGGAGTGAGTTCGCTAGGCGATATTTTCTCGCCCAAAGCGTGACGGATTGCACAACCCACAAAATCTACCCCTGTATTCAGTGGAATTTCATGGGTACAGAAATAACCACCACTCAATCGACCCGCAAGTTCGATGATATAAGGTTTGCTATTATGGATAACCACATCACCTTTTACAACGCCATTGGTAATTCCGAGACTAAACGCAGCATGTTGAATGAGTTGTTTAACGGAAGTTTGAATATTCTCACTTAAATAGCTTGGTAGGTCTCCCCCATTTTCAATAACAAAGGGTGAAAACCGCTGCAAATATTCATAATTTCGGTCAGAGAAACCCGGTGTAAAAACCTGTCCATCGACAACTAATGACTCTGTACTGACTTGCGGACCTTCTAAGTACGCTTCAAGCATCACACGATTTGTCGGAGAATGACTTAAGGATTCTTCATACGCCCATTTAAGATCTAGTTCTTTTGACAGACGCAATACACCACGTGCACCGCGACTATCGACGGGCTTTAATATGAGTGGAAATTTTTTTTTCTGAAATTGATGTTCTAATGAGTGAAAAGAATCTATTTCACTAAACCAGGGTATTGGAATTTGATCTTTTTGAAACTGTTGTTTCATTGCAAGCTTGTCGCTTACAAGAAAAGCGGAATGCTCGGTTATACCTAAAATACCGAGTGTATTAGCCACGACAGAAACCGTTTTAGGTATATCTGCCGCGACACAAAGCACACCGTCAATGGGACAAATATGCGTGTGATAATGTTTAACGACACGAACAGTTTCTTCTATGTTGTAGGTATCTGCAATGAGTTTTTGATCAACGTATTCAAAACCAGGTGCATTAGAATCAGCATCGGTGGCGATAACATTTAAGCCTAGTTCTTTCGCTCGTAGTATGGCAGGAACCGCTTCAAGCCCCGCGCTAATAAATAAAAATGTCTTATTCAAAAATACAAACCACCATTTACATTGATCGTCTGTGCCGTTATATAACTACTCGCATCGGACGCGAGATACACAACGGCTTGCGCGACTTCATCCGGGGAACCCATTCTTTGCAGTAATATATTTTCAGCCGCTTTGTTGACCACAGACGACTGCAAACCAACTTGAGCCATCTCGGAATCAATCAAACCTGCGGCAATAGTATTACAACGTATATTGTCTTTTGCTCCGAATCGTGCAACCATCTGACCTAAAGAGATTAACCCCGCTTTACTCGCTGCATAATGTGCGGTACGTGGCCCACCGTATTGACCACTCACTGAACCGATATTAATGATGCTACCCGAATCACGTATACGCATAGCCGGTAATACTTCCTGGCTACAAATAAAAGCGCCTTTCAGATTAACGGACAAAATTTCGTCCCAATCCTCATCGGTAACTTCGTCAAAATCCGTAGGTTTGTTAATGCCTGCATTATTGACTAAGACATCAATACCGCCAAATTCAGACGTAATATTTGAAATCACTTGTTTAACCGTGGTTCTATCACGCACATCCATTTGAAAGGCTGCAGCTTTACCTTTGCTGTGATTAATTTCAGCAACGACCGCATTAGCTTGTGCTTCATTGCTAAGATAGGTAAGTACCACCATAGCACCGGATTTTGCTAAAGCAAGGCTAATCGCTTTTCCTATGCCACGGTTTCCACCTGTTACTAAGGCTACTTTTCCAGACAATGATTTCATATATTTCTAAACGAAGTCCATGTAAATGCTTAACAAAAAGCGACTATACGCAACATAAATATTGCACAATAATTTGCGATAAAAAGTGTTATCGATTTTA
>JALUUH010000014.1 GCA_027021445.1 Gammaproteobacteria bacterium | reverse complement strand
GCGTTTTTTGCGAGCGCTGGTTTACGTTTGCAGGCGGTAGATGAAATACGAGAAACTTTGCAAAAAGATGAATATGGTTCGTTGGTACATCGCTGTCTTGAAGCGTTTCATTCTGGGCGTATAGGCTTGGCTGGGCCATTTACCAAAGAGTTGAATGAAGAATCGCGGATGGATGCGATTTCATTACTTGAAAAAATATCACAGCAAGTTTTTCTCGCAAGTGTTAAAGACAGTATTCTGCATAAAGGCTGGTTATATCGATGGCAAAAAATAATTCCAGCGTATATTGCTTGGCAAATGCAGCGTGCAATGAGTTGGAATGTGGCTGTTACTGAAGAAAAAGTTGCTAGGGTGCTTTCTTCAGGAGTGGTCATTAATGGTCGAATTGATAGAGTGGATAATAACAATGGGCGCCTAGGTATCATTGATTATAAGACAGGCTTATTACCATCACCGAGTGACTTGCTGAGTGGTGAAGCTGTTCAGCTCGCACACTATGCAATAGTTTATGAGCAACAGGTAGGGCAAGCAGAGCTTCTTGGCCTGGATTCTACACCAATAAAAAGTGTAGGGATAGACGATGCCGAAGTGCTTGACAGAATTTGTGATGCGCTCATTTTGCGCTTAGATAGTGTGCTGGATGCGATAAAATCGGGTCAAAAGCTGCCCGCATGGGGTGATGACAAGAGTTGTGTGCATTGTCTTTTTAAAGCTTTATGTAGAAAAGGGGAATGGCATACCCAGCGGAATTGAAACTGAGGTATAGGTTCAGCCCTCCCAATAATGAGTGGTTGGATTTATCCCTCGACTCAGATGACGAGCTTGAGTGGTAATGACTGTAGTCAAAAGATTTGATGTTTGGTTAGTAGGTTTGAATCCCGCTAAGGGTAAAGAAATTAACAAAACACGTCCTTATGTTGTTATTTCACCAAACGAAATGTCAGCATTATCTACTATGATTATGGCACCTATGACAACAAAGGGTTTTGAGTTTCCAGGGCGTGTTAAATGCAAATTTAAAAATAAAACTGGACTCATATTACTTGATCAAATAAGGGCTATAGATAAAACAAGGTTAGTTAAAAAACTTAGAAGAGTGAGTGAGAAAACACAAATTGAACTCTGTTCCAACTTGCAAGAGATGTTTGAGTTATAGACAGCTAACAAAGAGCCTTGTCCAATACAAATGAGTCTGAAGCGACCCCATTTCCAATACGAGATGAGTCTAAATGATTTGAAACGTGGCCGAAGATGTACAGAGGGTGGTTTTTCAGGGAGAAGACATAAGCCGAAAAAAAGAACTCAATCGAGAGGCGCACTTAGGCCCTTGAAAAAGTGTTTTAGAAAAAACGCTCTGAAATCTCTATGAGCGATGAATATGATTTTTTAGCGGGAGCTGCTGGGTCTGGAGGATATTGTTTCTTGCAGTACCTATATAATCGGTATTACAATACCGCTCCGCGCCGGAGTGGCGGAACTGGTAGACGCGCTGGATTCAAAATCCAGTGGTGGTGACATCGTGCGAGTTCGATTCTCGCCTCCGGCACCATTCATTATCCAATCCCATCTAGATGTTTACAATAAACGACAAATAGTCAATATACGTCAAGCGAATTAAGATGACATCTGAGCTTGCTTAGGTGTAGCATGTCTTTGCCCTTATATTAAAATTACATGAAAAGCAAGGAGGATGAATTATGGTCTGGATAGTTGGATTAATAGCACTCGCAGTTGGTACCGCTCTAGGTATGATCATTACCAAAGCTCAGCAGAAAGAGCCTGAGCCTGAGACCGGGTCTGATAAGATCAAGGAATTGCAAGAGCAGCTTGCTCAAGCTCAGCAAACATCCAGTGAATATCAAGATAAAGTTAGTGAGCATTTTGTTAAAACATCTGAGTTATTTGGGGAAATGACGGAGAACTACCGGTCAGCATATCAGCATCTTGCCACAGGCGCGCAATCACTCTGCAAGCCTGGGACAGAGGCGTTATTAAAAACTTCTTTAGTTGAGCAATTAAGCGTCAGTGAATTAACTGAAGATGCGGGTAAGTCAGAAATTATTGACACAGCATTAGTTGAGCCGAAACGGCCAAAAGATAATATTGAACCTGAAGCCATTACCGTTGCGGAAGCAAATGCCAGTAGTCAGGTGCAAGCGCAAGTTGCCGAAGAGAACGATGTTATGGGTGAAGCGGTAAAAAACCAGCCCTTACCAGATGCCATTCATGTGAAAAAAAATGAGGAAAGCTCAAGGCCTTCCATTCACTAGGAGCTTGTCCGAGCAGCGATCGTCACGCACGCTCTCGCACATCCCTATGCTTCGCTGCATCAATGGCTAAAAGAGCACGCCTGATTAGCGTAGATTTTTCGATCAAAGAAGGCGAATAGCCTTCGCTATTGAACGAGTTGATCGAGAAATCTACGCAATCAGGTTTGTTCGCAGTCGGCCAGTTTGTTCGGGAATGTTATATTTTAATCCTGTTTACGCGTTTTGATGTTTCTTGAATAGCGCTGGTTTAGTTGATTGATCTTTTGCTGCAAATTAGGTTCAACGTGTTCCCAGTCGAAGCGCCAAGTCCAATTTCCCTCCACAGTGCCGGGAATGTTCATACGGTGCTTTTCATCCAGGCCGAGAAAATCCTGCAGTGGAATAATAACGCAGTCAGCAACTGACGAAAATGCAAGCTTGATGATTTCCCAGTGTAAAGGTTTGGTGGCATCTTCCAAATATCTTAGCACTTTTTGTTTTTGATCCTCGTTGAGTGAATTAATCCAGCCAACAGTGGTGTTATTATCATGAGTTCCAGTATATACGATTGAGTTAGCTTCGTGATTTTGTGGTAAATAAGGATTGTTGTCGTCACTATCAAAAGCAAATTGCAGAATTTTCATTCCCGGTAAATTGAAAGCTTGTCTTAGTTGAGTGACTTCTTCAGTGATAATTCCTAAGTCTTCAGCAATAAAGGGTAAGTTTTGTCCAAAGTGTTTTTGCATCGCATGAAAAAAATTTCCCCCTGGGCCAGGTTTCCATTGGCCTTCGATAGCCGTTTCATTTTTTGCGGGAATTTCCCAATAGGCCTCAAATCCTCTAAAGTGATCAATACGAATGGTGTCAAATAAAGTGAGTTGAATCTGAAGTCTGTCAACCCACCACTGGTATTGAGTTTTTTCCATTTCAATCCAGTTGTAATGTGGATTTCCCCAGCGTTGCCCGGTCGCAGAAAAATAATCGGGCGGGACTCCTGCAACGAAGCTTGGATGCCCGTTGTCATTTAGTAGAAATAATTCCTGATGTGCCCAAACATCAACACTGTCATGTGCGATAAAAATAGGTATATCGCCAAATAATAAAATATTTTTTTGTTTGGCAGCGGTCTTTAGTTTTTCGAATTGTGAAAAAAATAAATATTGCTCAAAAAAACACGTATTAATAGCTTGAGGATTTTGTTTTTCGTAAGTGTTGAGTGCGTTCTTATTTCGGTGTTTATACTCATCCGGCCAGTGAGTCCATGCTGATTGAGGATATGTGTTTTTTAAACAAGAAAATAGCGCAAAATCTTTAAGCCAGAAATAATGTTGTTGGCAAAAGTTTTGAAAATTTTCTTTTTCTTGGTTCGATGCTTTAGATCCAAATTGGATTGCAAGTTTTTCAATAAGTATTTTTTTTTGGGAAAGGTGTGTAGTAATATTTTTGTTTGAAAGATTATCGACTTCTTCTTGGCTTAGCCATGCACGATTGACATATTCCATCATATCAATGAATAGGTAATTACCGGCATGAACGGATAGGGCTTGGTAAGGCGACCGGTCTTCGTGAGTTGGGCATAAGGGTAGCATTTGCCATATGCTTAATCCTGATGACTCAAGGAAATCAAGAAAATGAAACGCATGTTCTCCAAAAGTGCCACATATTTGATTGCCCGGTAGTGAGCTAGGGTGTAATAATGCACCGCTCTGTCGTTCCATTATGGTGCGTGCCTATTTATTACAGTGTTATACCTATGGCGTTTGCGATATAGGTTTTTAGTATGCGTCATATTCGTTTTGTGGCGAGGGATTGTCCTCGGTGCTCTTCGGGTAAACGTGGCCACGAAATGAAGAGGATGTATAATAACATCTCAATCTCAATTGCTACGGGTATGTTGTTGCTGTCCGTGACGCATTGATCCGCCGCCTTCAGGATCGCCCTCGCCATAGCTTAGGACTTGTTTAAGATTCTCCGGAGTGGGTTTTTTGAGTAAACGGTAAAGCTCGATTAAATGTAATCGATATAGGTTTTCGAAGTCGCTTACTGAGTCTGCTGAATTATAATCTCCTAGCCACCAAAACCAGTCTGATCCTTCGCATATTGCGAGTTGCTTACAAGCGTTTAGCATTTCTTTTTCGTCTAGGTTTCCGGAATTAATCGTGTCATCAAAGGCTTTTTTTGCTTCACATAATAAGTCCCAGCCTTTGTTTTTATCTTTATCGCCTATCCATGTGGAAAATGATCCGTAAACCCAGCTACCTGCTACTAATTTATCGAGAACAATAGGTGTTATGTCATTACTAATTGCTTGTGCGAATGTTGTTAATTCAATTTCTGGGTGCTTTGCCAGCTTGTCATACAGTGTGGTTAAAAAGTGAAAGCCATTTTCATGATAATGCTCCCAGGCATTTTCACCGTCGAGAATAATGGGTACTACTGCGTCACTATTGGTTGAGCAGGCTTTGCATATATTTTCGAGATGATGGATTAAATTATTGACGGCGTCGTCGGCATCCCAGTTTGAATAGGTGAAACCAATGAGATCTGAAAGTCCGTCATCTCGAAAGAAGCACTGAACCTTGTTTGCTTCTTGGTAAACATAAGACCGATGCAAACATCCATTCTCTAGAAATTCAGCTTGAGTTTTTGATTGCTCAAGACTGTTGCGCATAACAGACTCGCCGCTAGCAACCCAGTGAATACCCATTTCATTACAGAGTTTTAGGGTGTCTTCGCTGATAGCGCCCTCTGACGGCCAGCAAGCATTTGGTTCGAAGCCGAAATAATGTTCGAAGACTTTTTTTCCTTCAGCAAAATGCCAAAGTGCGCGAGCTTTACCCTCTGGATAATTTAAGCAATTAGGCAGAGTTACTTCAGGCATTGCTTCTTGGGCTGACTTGACGTCGAGTAATAATGGAACGATAGGATGTGCGTATGGTGAAAATGCGAGTTCTATTTGTCTGTTCTCCCGCAATTTTTTGTAAGCAGGAATGATGGAGCTTAAAAGCTTGCCAATTAAGCGAAGCAATAACTGTCGATCTTCAGCCGTATAGAGTGCCCCTTTTTTGATGAGCGCTTGAATAAAGGGGTCTTCTCGGCGCACGGTTTCTCCCAGCCAGGCAAGGTGATACCAAACCAAAAGATCAGAAAAATATTGTTCGTTACAATAAGTAAGTGCTTGTTCAATATTATTAAGTTGTTTTGCGATAGTGACTAGTTTTTCATAGTTGGGGAATCGCTTAATGAGCCGTGCTTCGTTAGCTTTAAGACAGGCTTGCACCATTTGATTTCTTTGTTCTAGGCTAGGACTGATCTCAATATTTGCAAGCGCATTTAGTAAAGGGTCAGATATAGGAGTTTGTTGCGTGAGAAAGGAATCAATTTGTTGGCTATAGTCATCGAGTTGTTCAAGTAATATAGGGGCAAAGTTAATAACTGCTCTAGCGTTTGGGTTGGCGGCCAATATGTTTGCCATATCGACATAGTCTTTTATGGCATGCAGATAAGTCCAGGGTAGCTCATATTGTTGGGTGCCAATGTTATAGTATTGGGGTTGATGCATATGCCAGCAAATGACAACTTTTAGTCGTTGCTTATCGGGCATAATTAAACTTTTCTCCTCGGCCATATTAATTGACGACACGTCCTAACATGTCGGAAGTAACAAGCACAGCTCCTCCTGGGCTTACGTGAAAACGTTTTGCGTCAAGCTCTGCTTCTTCTCCGATCACGGTACCCTCTGGGATTTTGCATCCTTTATCGATAATTACTTTTGTCAGTCTGCAATGGTCGCCAATCACGACATCGGGAAGAATGACGGAATCAGTGACCGTTGAATAGGCATTAACGGCCACATTTGAAAAAAGCAAAGAGTGGCGGATGCTCGCGCCGGAAATTATACAGCCTCCTGAGATCATAGAATCAACGGCCATTCCTCTTCTGCTATCATCATCAAAGATAAATTTTGCAGGCGGCAATTGTTCTTGGTAAGTCCAGATTGGCCATTCTCGGTCATACAGGTTTAGTTCAGGGGTTATACCGATTAATTCTAGGTTGGCCTCCCAAAAAGAATCAACGGTTCCAACGTCACGCCAATAAACTTGCTCACCCGTTTCAGTATTGCGAAATGGATACGCATAAACTCTATGATTCTCAATAATCGACGGAATAATATCTTTGCCAAAATCATGACTAGATTTGATTGAGCCCGCATCTTTCACAAGTTGCTCGTATAGGAAGCTTGGGTTAAAGATATAGATTCCCATAGAGGCAAGTGCTTTATCGGGTTTGTTAGGCATAGGATCGGGGTGTTCGGGTTTTTCTGAAAACACATCAACTCTTCCTGTTTCGTCGGCAGACATGACTCCGAATGACTTAGCATCTTCCAGTGAAACCTCAAAACAACCTACGGTCATCTCGGCTTCTTTTTCTACATGGTAGGCGAGCATGGGGCCGTAGTCCATTTTATAAATATGATCTCCGGCTAATACCACAATATGTCCTGGTTCATGGCGTTGTATAATGTCTAGGTTTTGATAAATGGCATCAGAGGTGCCGGCATACCAGGAAGTTTCAATTCGTTGCTGTGCGGGAAGTATTTCTACAAATTCACCTAATTCAGCGCGTAGAAATCCCCAGCCTTGTTGCACATGTTTAATAAGAGAGTGTGATTTATATTGAGTGACGACAGCAACTCTTCGAATGCCTGAGTTCACACAATTTGAAAGAGGGAAGTCAATAATTCTAAACTTTCCGCCAAAAGGAACGGCGGGCTTTGAACGCCATTTTGTTAAGTGTTTTAAGCGTGTACCGCGTCCCCCGGCTAATATAATGGCTAATGCGTTTCGAGTAAGGCGGCTAACAAAACGAGACGCTTGTGGCTCCATGAAAATTCTCCTTCTTCACGCGCATATCTTGTTTTTGAGGGAAATGTATTACCGATTTAATATTACTCTGTTATTAGTAAATCAAATGCCATCAGCTCGAACCCTAAACGTAAAGATATAGACTTGAGCGATGGTTTAATTATAACACTTTAATTGCTATTGGGGGAATCTTGAATTTAATCGGGACGGCTTTTTATGTCTGTCTCCAGCGACATATTTTGGTTTTTCTTTGAGTGCGCTAAGTCACCTAGGTAATTGTTGTAATAAATGCTCCATTCCGCAATATACCGCTACCCTAGAAAGTTTCGAGTTAGACTGATAACGCTTGCCCTACGGTCTGCGCTCAGGATGATTTTGCGCATTTCTGAGTGTATGATAATGACGACAAGCCGTTTGTAAAAATTATTGTTAAGCAAAATAATTTTCGTTCGCTAAGTTTTCCAATGAGTCGAGTAATGATTTTTTATCGGCTTTTAATTCTGCGCATAGTTGTTGACGAATAATAGGGGGTGCAAGGGGTGATTTGCTGGATACCTCTATTCCCGTTAAGAAAGGAGTGAGTGACTAACGCCATGGGAACGGAAAAACAACATCCACGGCTTATTTGCCATTTATAGTGATGTTGAGCGCAGATATATTGAAAAAAATGAGGGGTGTTTGGGAGGAAACACCCCTACTCAAGGGAGGATGAGAGAAAAATGAAAATAGCATTGTCTCCAATGTTCTAGAGACAATTATAATGGAGCATAAGCTATGCCAGAAACTCATAATTCATTATGGTTTTGAAAAAAAGTTATAACTGGCTGTTTATTAAGGTCTTAGGTGGTGCCTGGTATTACAAAAGCGTTTTTTTCAAGCCTAAATAATTTAGCAGGCTTTTTTTCGTGAATGTTTTTGACAATAGACAATATAATGTCGTGTTATTTCTTAATCAAGCGTCAATATTTGTTGATATTTCTCTTGATGTACTTGAGTTAAACGAGTTGTTATTCGTTTATAATGTCTCAGTCCATTGCTTGCAATGTCTTTGGGGTAGGGGTATGTAACTTTAACTAATTAATAATGTTGTTGTTTTTAATAAATTTGCGAGTGAGAATTTAATATGGAGAGAAGACAACTTGACCGGGAAAATCTTCGGCAAGATATTCCTGGCTTATTTGAAATTGCCGTTAATGGAAGTACGGAAATATTTAATCAAGTAAATGATGTCTCTATCTCTGGAATGGGGATTAAACTTCAGCATCCGCTGGAATTAGGACAAACTGTTGTTATTAGTTATAGCGCTTCCGATTTTTCGTTAAAATTGAAAGCTAGCATTTCATGGTGTACTAAAAAAGATGAGGATTTTTTTGTCGGTGTAGAGTTTTCTACTGATAATGTAGATACCAACGTACTTCTTTTTATGACCTTGCGTGAATATATTGATGACTTTGGTGAGACTTTTTGATCGTATCGTGTTGTTTCGCTGTTTTATTTCATGGTTCCGCTGCTTCTTTATCCGTTATTAGGCCATACTTCTTTTTAAAAAGGTGAATTGATAGATGCAAATAGAATTAGCTAATCCTCGTGGATTTTGCGCGGGTGTTGATCGTGCAATTGAGATTGTTGAACGTGCATTAGAATTATTTGGTGCTCCTATTTACGTTCGTCATGAGGTTGTCCACAATAAATTTGTGGTTGAGAACTTAAAAGCCAAAGGTGCTGTCTTTGTTGCAGAAGTAGATGATGTGCCTGCTGGAGAGACCATTATATTCAGTGCGCATGGCGTGTCGCAAAAAGTTCGCATTGAAGCAGAAAAAAGAGGCCTAAAAGTATTTGATGCAACATGCCCATTAGTGACTAAGGTACACATGGAAGTGGTGAGATTTCAAAAAATGGAACGCGAAGTTATACTCATTGGTCATGCGGGACATCCCGAAGTAGAGGGTACACTCGGTCAGTATCACGTAAGTACTGGGGCTGGCGGCATTTACTTGGTTGAGTCTCCGGATGATGTAGTGCATTTGTCGGTTGGTAACCCGGAGCAACTTTCTTACGTAACACAAACCACATTGTCTATGAATGATACTGCGGATGTGATTGCTGCGCTGAAAAAGAGGTTTCCCAAGATTCAAGGGCCAAAGAAAGATGATATCTGTTACGCAACGCAAAATCGTCAAGAGTCTGTTAAGGATCTCGCCGAAAATTGCGAAGTTGTGCTTGTGGTCGGTTCTCCAAATAGCTCAAATTCAAATCGTTTGCGAGAAGTCTCTGAGAAACTGGGGACTCCCGCCTATTTAATTGACAATGAAACCGAGATAGACCCCGGTTGGTTAAAAGGGCGATATAAAGTGGGGATAACGGCAGGAGCCTCAGCGCCCGAGGTGTTAGTACAACAAGTTGTAAACAAAGTAAAAGAATATGGAGCAAAGACCGTTCATGAAGTGGTAGGCAGGGAAGAAAATATTATTTTTGCTTTACCCAAATCACTGCAATAACGGCATTCCTTATCACGTTTTTTCCAGTTACTTATTTTCTATCTCTTTATCATTTATAAAAAATATCGACTATAACGCAGCTAATATACCCGTAGCATTTGAGATCTAGGTTTTTAGTGTGCGTCATTTTCATTTCATGGCAAGGCGAAATGACAAGTAATAGCAGGCCTATTGCGAGGAATTTCCCTCGGTGCCCTCTTCGGGTAAACGAAGTCATGGAATGAAGAGGGCGTGCAATAAGACCTATATTCCAATCGCTACGGGTATATTAGCTGCGTTCTCCAGCCCCATTTTTCTGCTGATGATTAAACCTGACTAAATTCCGCAGTCCACTACTGTTGCTTGCAATATAAATAAGTACTTTTACTGAGTTCACTCAGAGGGTGAACTCACTACGGCATGAATAGCACGTTAGCTTTACGAGTCGTTGTAATAGCCTGCTATTGTGCCTCATTGCGCTTGCAATTCACATTTTAAAACGCACTCTTTATGCCGTCCAACTGTGGATTTTAGGTTAAAGATTTTTTAAAACGGTGTCGATAAAATCCCCGCAAAAGTTACTTTTTGCGGCTTTATGAGTGCCAGATGAGTAAAAATTAGGTTGCTAGGAGTCAGAATGAGCGATGTAGATTCAGCGGAGGAAGGCGTAGAGGAGCGGCTTGCCGAGCCGGAAAATCAACAAGAAAACGAGCCGGGCAATATGATTATTTCTTGTGACTCAACGATGGATATATCAAGTGTTGAAGAACTTTTTCATCAATTAGAAAGTGCATTAGATACAGGGCGAATTGTTGAATTTCATGCACAGGATGTGGAGCGAATAGATACCGCCGTGCTGCAAATCTTAGTTGCTTTTGTGACGGAAGCGGAGCAAATAGAGCTTGATGTGATTTGGAAAGGTGTTTCGGAAGGTATGCTTAGTACTATTCGAAATGTGGGTGTTTTAGATTTTTTGAAGGTGCCGGAGTCGGCATATTTGTAATAACTCAGGAGAAAGTCATGGCGCGAATTCTGGCAGTTGATGATTCTGCTTCAATGCGACAAATGGTTAGCTTTACATTAAAAGGTGCTGGCCATGATGTACAAGAAGCAAAAGATGGAGTGGAGGCATTAGGGATAGCAAAGGGAAACAAGTTTGATTTAGTGCTTACAGATATTAATATGCCAAATATGGATGGAATAAGTTTGATCAAGGAGCTAAGGCAGATATCGGATTATAAGTTTACTCCAATACTCACCTTGACTACTGAGTCGGGGACAGAAAAAAAGGGAGAGGGTAAATCGGCGGGTGCAACAGGATGGATAGTTAAGCCATTTAGTCCAGATCAGTTGTTATCTACCATTAAAAAAGTTTTAGGCTAAGCCATGTCAGTAGATATGTCACAGTTTTATCAAACCTTCTTTGAAGAAAGCGTTGAAGGATTAGATGAAATGGAAAATTGCCTATTGAATCTAGACGTAGGCCAAGCGGATCCTGAAACTGTTAATACCATATTTCGTGCAGCACACTCCATAAAGGGAGGAAGCGCTACCTTTGGTTTTGCTGAAGTGGCTAAATTCACCCATGTTATGGAAACATTACTTGACGAGATGCGTAGTGGCGAACGTCTAGTCACTCAGGAAGCCGTTGACTTACTGCTTAAGTCTGTCGATATTTTGCGTGCCATGCTCACCGCCACTCAAGAGGGTCAAGCCATAGAAATGGATCCTGTGACTAGGCTGCAATCTCAGCTGGAAGCCTTATTAGGAGCCGATGCATCCCTCGAAGTAAAAGGCAACGGAAGTAGCAACACGTCTGCAAACCAGAATAAAATATGGGATATTCATTTCAAGCCCCATGAGCATCTGCTGCGAACCGGTAATGACCCGGCACGAATCATCAAAGAACTTAAAGCGCTAGGTGAACTTGAAATTCAAGTTGATATTAGTGCGCTGCCTCACTTCAAAGACATCGAACCATCCGCGAGTTATTTCTCTTGGGACTTTCAATTGACTGATGCTGGAGAGGGAAAGGCAAGCAAAGAAGCGATCGAAGAAATATTTAATTGGGTTGAAGATGATTGCGATCTACAGATTATCGCTCAGGAGAATTCGAATGTTGATAGCGTTCAAGCAAACACAGAGACCCCTACTTCTCCAAAATCCATGCCGGTGGAAACTCGCTCTTCAGAAGCTCAAGCCAGCAGCAAAGGCAACCCCGAACCTAAAACGTCAGTCAAGACGCCGGTAGGAAAAAAAGCTAGCGCAGACAGCGGTTCTATTCGTGTCAGCATCGATAAAGTTGATGCTCTTATTAATATGGTAGGAGAGCTGGTCATCACTCAATCCATGTTAGGACAATTTGGCGAAACTTTTGAAATGGATCAAATCGAAAAACTACGCGATGGTTTGGTGCAACTCGAACGTAATACTCGCGAACTGCAAGAAAACGTCATGCGCATCCGCATGCTACCGATTAGTTTCGCTTTTCAACGTTTTCCTCGCGTCGTTCGCGATCTTAGTCAACAACTCGGTAAACAAGTCGAGCTGCAACTTGCCGGAGAGCAAACCGAACTTGATAAAACCGTCATGGAAAAAATTGGAGACCCGCTCGTGCATTTGGTACGTAATTCGGTGGATCACGGTATCGAACTGCCTGAAATACGCAAAGCCGCTGGAAAGCCGGAAAAAGGCCATGTCAAACTAGATGCTTATCACCAAGGCGGCAATGTCATCATCGAAATAGTAGACGATGGCGCGGGAATAAATAAAGACAAAGTCCTGGAAAAAGCCAAAGAACGTGGCTTAGTCAACGAAAATGACAAACTCAGCGACGAGCAAATATTCGACCTTGTTTTTCACCCAGGGTTCTCCACCGCCGATGTGGTCAGTGATGTTTCCGGTCGCGGTGTGGGCATGGACGTGGTTAAACGCAACATCCGCGAACTCGGTGGTAGCATCTTGGTGAAAAGTGAACCGGAAAAGGGCAGTACCTTCACCATAAAACTGCCGTTAACCTTGGCCATTCTTGACGGACAACTGGTGACGGTAGGTGGAGAAACCTACATTATTCCGTTGGTATCAATTATTGAATCTTTGCAAGTTAAAAAAGATCAAGTCAGTGCGATTGCCGGAACGGCAGAGCTGTACAAGCTGCGTAATGAATACATACCTGTTGTACGACTATACGATCTCTTTCATTGTCAGCCGATTTCAGAAAATTTGGAAGACGGATTGTTGGTTGTCGTAGAGGGAGATGGTCAGCACATCGGACTTTATGTAGACGATTTGCAAGGTCAGCAACAAGTGGTAATTAAAAGTCTCGAAACGAATTATCGCAGTGTAGAGGGGGTTTCAGGAGCGACTATTTTGGGAGACGGTACGGTTGCATTAATTCTTGATATTACGGATTTAATTAAATTGTCTCGCACTATTCAGCCGGGGCAAGCCTTGGACCGAGGTATGAGTCACAGCAATAACCAAACTTCCAACGCTAGTTTGGTCGAGCAGAATCAGGCTACCAATGCTGCAGCCTAAAATACAGGAGGACAGACCATGAGCAATGCAGTGCAAACACTGGATGGTGATATCAGTATTGATGGTGTAGCTGAAGCAGACCAATATCTTACTTTTATAATGGCCGATGAAGAATATGGTGTCGATATTTTGCGAGTTCAAGAAATTCGGGGATGGGATTCAGCGACCCCGATTCCCAATACGCCGGCTTATATTCGAGGTGTTATAAACCTACGGGGTGTGATAGTACCATTAGTTGATCTTCGAGAACGTTTTGGGATTGCCACGATTGATTATGGACCGACGACCGTTGTTATTGTATTGCGTGTAGAAGGTGCCGAAAAGGAACGCATTATGGGCATTGTCGTCGATGCAGTATCAGATGTGTATAACGTTAAAGAAGGTGAAATGAAACCTGCGCCCGATTTTGGCTCGGTGGGCAGCATTGATTTTGTACGCGGTCTGGTCACTATTGATGAAAAGATGATAATTACATTGGAAATTGACCAAATGTTAAGTGATCAAGAGATAGGAGTTGCAGTAGGCGAAGAATAGCTGCGTCTACGACTTAGTAAATAGAACAATATCTGCAAGGAAGAACATGCGAGTAATCGCGGTAGTTAATCAAAAAGGTGGAGTGGGAAAGACAACTACAAGTGTCAATTTGGCGCACGCACTCGCCTTAGGCGGAAAAAAAATTCTGGCCATCGACTTAGACCCACAAGGAAATTTGTCGACGAGCTTTGGGGTCAGTGATCCGTTAGTCAATGGTCTGGACGAAGTTTTACTTGATGGTGTAGATATTAACGATATGTGTCTGAATGTCAGGGAAAGTCTAGATATTATTCCTGCTGGAAAACGCCTGGGTGAATTGGAGTTTGAAAAACAAGGCGGAGCAGATAGGGGCTTTCGATTAAATAAAGCATTAACCCGGTTAACTTATAAACCAGATTTTGTAATCATTGATTGTCCTCCTTCGGCGGGTTTGGTGGGGATGAACGGTTTATTAGCGGCGAATGAGTTGATGTTGCCGGTAGCGAGTGATTTTTTGTCAATGCAAGGCATTACTAGAATGATGGGAATTGTCAATCATGTGGAAAGTACCTTAAAGTTTTCAACTAAAAAATGCTTTGTAGTCACTCGGTTTCAAGGTCGACGAAAACTGGCTAAGGATGTAAAAGAGAAGCTTATAAGTTTGTTTCCAAAAAAAGTTTTGGAAACCTCGATTAGGGAAAATGTAACACTGGCTGAGAGCCCTAGTTTTGGAAAAACGATATTTGATTATAAGCGTTTGAGCAATGGTGGAAAGGATTATCTTTCATTAGCGAATGATGTGCTAAAAAATAAAATGGCGACTAATAATTATGAGTAACAATAAAAATAAATTAAATGCACTGGAGTGGTTTTCGAATGTAATTGCCGAACTTGCTTTTGTGGGTTGAGTATTGAAAATTGAACTAAGGTAAAGGAAGCATGGAAAAAAAGAGTACGGTCATTGGTTATGACCCATTGGTCTGGATGAAAGACGATGAGGATGAAAAAAAATCGTCTAATAAATTCAGTGTCAAAAAAAAGAAACAAGGCGGACGAAAAAAAGAAGATATAGTGATGAATATAGAGATTTTAAGAAAAACTTTCGGAATTTTAGAGCCACAAGGACTGACGTTAACTAAACGGTTTTATGATGAGCTGTTTAAATTGCATCCGCAAGTTAAACCGTTGTTTAAGGGAACAACCGTAGCAAAACAACACAAAAAATTATTTGCCGCTATTAAGCTCGTTATAAGCGCGCTCGACAAACCCGAGGAGCTTACTACTGCATTAACGGAACTTGGAAAAAAACATCAACAATATGGTGCGATTAAAGATCACTATCCTGTCGTAATAAATGTTTTGCTTGATGTAATGCGCGACATGGCCGGTAATTTATGGAATAGCGAGGTAGAAAGCGCATGGAAGGAAGCACTAAATACAGTTGCGGAAATAATGTTGAGTGCCTACGAACAAAACCCAGAAATGGAAAATGGAAAAATAAACGAGGACATGCCAGTGAAAGACGATGTGAAAAATTTTGAAGAAGAAGCCTACAAATTAAAAAGTGCGATAGATGGTGCTCAGACTGCAATGATGATGATAGATAGAGATCTCGTTATTAGTTACGCCAATAATACAACCCTTAAGCTATTGACGAGGCATCAGGAGGTCTTGAGTTCACTCTATCCTGGGTTTGATGTGAAGAATATTTTAGGAACTTGTATTGATGTGTTTCATAAAAACCCGGCACACCAACGAAAAATACTACAAGACCCTGCAAATCTTCCTTATGTGACAGATATCGTCGTGGGGCCGTTGATCTTCAATATACAAGTTTCTGCAATGACAGATATGAATGGAGATTATGTGGGTAACACCCTGGAATGGGAAGATGTGACTGAAATCCGGGCTAAAGAACGCGAAGTGGCGCGTTTAAATTCAGCGGTCAATGGAGCGACAACGAATCTGATGATTTGTGACCAGGACTTGATCATTACCTATGTGAATCCAGCGGTACAGCAAATGATGTTGAAACGCCAAGGACAATTGCGGGAAACATTTCCCGGTTTTGACGCGAATAACTTAGTGGGGACTTGCATTGATATTTTTCATAAAAACCCGGCACATCAGCGAGCGCTGCTAGCCGATACTTCGAAGTTACCGGCCAGAGCGGATATCCATGTGGCGGGTTTAGATTTTACCGTGAATGCGACGGCGATACTGGGGCCGGACGGAGAATGGATGGGTAATATGGTGGAATGGTTAGACATCACTGAGCAAAAAGATGCAGAGCGTCAAATTGATCATTTAATACAGTCTGCGGGCAAGGGCGAGTTAGACGAACGGATCCAAGTCGAAAATTTTGACGGTTTTCTCAAAGGGCTGGGAGAAGGAATTAATCGTTTAATCGAAGCGGTAGTGACTCCGTTGCGTGAAAGCTCAAGAGTTGCGGGCGCGATGTCTGAGGGTGATTTGAGAGAAAAAATGGACGGTGATTTCAGTGGTGAATATGCGCTGTTGCGTGATGCCATTAATAAAACAGTCGATAATTTGCGAGGGATGGTTGGACAAATACAAGGATCGGCGACGAATATCGTTTCCGGAGCGGCAGAGATAGCACAAGGTAATACCGATTTAAGCCAACGTACCGAGGAACAAGCTTCTTCCTTACAAGAAACCGCGTCGAGCATGGAAGAGCTAACCAGCACAGTCAAGCAAAATGCGGATAATGCACGCCAAGCCAATCAACTGGCATCGGGTGCACGAGAACAAGCAGAGAAAGGGGGGGAGGTTGTTCAGAATGCCGTAAATGCAATGGGTGAAATCAATGCCAGTAGTAAAAAAATAGCCGATATTATCGGCGTGATCGATGAAATAGCCTTCCAAACCAATTTGCTCGCGCTCAACGCAGCGGTTGAGGCCGCGAGAGCCGGGGAGCAAGGAAGAGGTTTCGCGGTGGTCGCCGGAGAAGTACGTAATCTCGCTCAGCGAAGTGCAGGTGCGGCAAAGGAAATAAAACAGTTAATCCAAGACAGTGTAGAGAAAGTAGATGATGGATCGAAGCTGGTTGATATGTCTGGACAAACTCTGGAAGAAATTGTCGCCGCAGTGAAAAAAGTAAGTGACATTATTGCCGAGATTGCGGCAGCGAGCCAAGAGCAATCATCGGGTATTGAGCAAGTGAATAAAGCCATTACGCAGATGGACGAGGTGACCCAACAAAATGCTGCATTAGTGGAAGAGGCAGCGGCAGCTAGTGAGTCAATGGATGAGCAAGCGAAAGGACTCGATCAATTAATGCAATATTTTAAGACAGATGATTCTGCGGTGCAGACAACAAACATGATGCAAAATACCACGCCTGTGCAGACTGCTGCGACTAGGCCTGCGGCACCTATTGCAAGATCTGCGGCACCTATTGCAAGGCCTGCGGCACCTATTGCAAGGCCTGCGGCACCTATTGCAAGATCTGCGGCACCTAAATCGGGTGGTGACAGTGAGTGGGAAGAGTTTTAGAAAAAGGATTGCGAAATAGTTTTCTGGCGCGTAAATGTGTCTATATAGGATAGGATGAAATAAAAATATGCCAAATGCGATGCCCATAAGCTCAAATAAAGATAAAGAACGAGAGTTTGTTTTTACTGGGGCTGATTTTAATAAAATTAGGGAGTTTGTTAAGCAAGAAACAGGCATTACGCTTTCTGATGCAAAAAAGAATTTAGTTTATAGTCGTCTTTCCAGACGGCTTCGCCAACTAAAAATGGATAGCTTTAAGCAGTATTTCACCTTAGTTCAGCAGCCAAAAAGCCCAGAGCTTATTGATTTTATCAATGCGATAACGACTAACCTAACCTCTTTTTTTCGTGAAAAGCATCATTTCGATTTTTTAACGGAAACCGCTATTCCGTCAATATTAAAAGCTAATGCAGAAACTCGCAAAGTTCGTGTATGGTCGGCGGGATGTTCTACTGGTGAAGAACCCTATTCCATTGCTATTACCTTACGAAATGCCATTCCAGATATTGACAGCTGGGATGTGAAAATACTTGCGACTGATCTTGATACCAATGTATTGGCGCACGCAGAAAGAGGTGTATACGATTACGAACGTATTGATGGACTTGATGGCAAGATTGTTAATAAATGGTTTATGCGTGGACAAGGAGAACACGCACAGAGTGTAAAAGTTTCTTCTCAATTACGCAATATGATTACCTTTAGACAATTGAATCTCATGGGGCAATGGCCGATTAAAGGGCCATTAGACTTTATGTTTTGCCGGAATGTCGTTATTTATTTTGATAAAGCAACGCAACGAGTTCTTTTTGATCGTTATGCTAATTTATTACGTGCCAACGGACACATATTTTTAGGTCACTCTGAAACTATGTTTAAGGTGAGTGATCGGTTTAAATTACTGGGCAATACTATTTATCAGAGGGTGAAATAATGGGGCAGCCACAGAATAATATTGCAGATCAGCATCCCGCACTCGTTGGTTTCGAAAAAATAAATCGTTATTGGGACAAAACGCGAAATACTTGGGGCGCTAAGTTATTACCGGGTGAATATTATGTGACGATTCATGATGAAGTTATTGTGACCGTATTGGGTTCATGTATTTCAGCCTGTATTCGTGACCGCAAGTTGGGAGTGGGTGGAATGAATCATTTTATGCTACCGCAATCTGGCAGTGATCCCAGTTCTTTTGGTGGGGCTGCGGAACGTTATGGCAATGTTGCGATGGAGCATTTAATTAACACTATTCTTAAACAAGGTGGTAGAAGAGAGAATCTTGAAGCTAAAATTTTTGGTGGGGGTAAAATTATCGTTAATATGACGGATGTTGGCTCAAGAAATATTG
>JALUUH010000013.1 GCA_027021445.1 Gammaproteobacteria bacterium | reverse complement strand
TGCCTAAATATATAAAAGGTTAAGCCGATAAATGGGAAATGTGAAATATTGTAGTTAATGTACTAGTTTTACATCGGATGTTTAGTCAGATGAAGTGCATTGGTGATTATTAAGTTTATTTTTTTTTATATAGTTAGTTTGATCTGGCTACATTAACCCGGACACTCAATTTCATATAAGCTATCAATTAAAATTGAGGGGTAGAAAGTGAGTAAAGCAAAAATACAGTATTGAGTTTAGGGATAGTGCTGTCAATATGGTTCTTAGATCAGAGAAATCAATAACACAGATCGCCAACTTTGCAAGAGAAATCCGGTGAAGTACGTATGGATAAAGGAATAGAGCGAGTTCAGGGTATATTTCATGATCAGAGTCTCTGATTAATTGAATTCTTAAACATAGGAATAGTCGGAGGAACTTGTGGAAAGGTTAAATAGTAAATATATAGAGCTAGTAAGTGATGCCCAGGTAGATAGCAATAAAATCAGTATTTTGTTTGTTGATGATGAACAAAATATTCTTTCTTCATTAAAAAGACTTTTTAGACCTTTAGAATATAGTATTTATTTAGCGAGTGGTGGTGAAGAAGGATTAAGAGTACTCAATGAAGAAAAAATAGATTTAGTTATTTCTGATATGCGTATGCCAAATATGGATGGAGTTCAATTTCTTGAGCAGGTAGCTAAATTTTGGCCTGGAACCATACGGATTCTATTAACTGGATATGCAGATATGAAGTCTACTATATCCGCAATTAATAAAGGTGATATTTTTAAGTATGTCAGCAAGCCTTGGGAGGATAATGATTTAATACGTACTGTACAATTAGGTTTGGAGCAAAAAAGGCTAAAAGAAGATAAGGCGAGATTACTTGAATTAACGAGACGGCAAAATGTTGAACTTGAGGAACTTAACAATAACTTAGAAAAAAAAGTAACTGCTAGAACCGAAGAACTGCAACAAATGTTTAAGATGTTAGAGAAAGCACATGACTCGTTAAAGAAAAACTTCATTTCTTCCATAAAAGTATTTTCGTCTTTGATCAATATGCGAGATGGTGAAGCTGGCGGTCATTCAAGTAGCGTTTCGGCTATTGCGAGAAAAATAGCACTTAAGTTAAAATTGAATGATGATGCCATACAAAATATAACAGTTGCAGGGCTTTTACATGATATTGGAAAAATTGGTTTGCCAGATAATATTATCGATAAATGTTATGAAGACTTAGACCCAAAAAATAAGCGAAAAGTGGAAAAGCATCCGATTGTTGGGCAAGCAATGCTTATGGTTGTTGAGTCACTTAACGAAGTAGGAAAAATAATTAGAAGTCACCATGAGCGCTATGATGGGCAGGGATATCCTGATGGACTCATTGGGGAAAATATACCGCTGGGATCAAGAATACTAATGATTGCAAATGATTACGATGCTTTTCAACGAGGGGTTTTGATTTCAGGAAAATTTGTAGGAATGAATGTGTTGAGTTATTTAGTTAGTCATAAGTACAAACAATATGATCCAGAAATTGTAGACTTGTTTGTTTCTATGATGAAAAACAGTGAAAAAGAGCAAGCTGCTAATACGAAAAAAGAAATATTAGTGGATACAAGTATGTTGAGTGAAGGAATGGTTCTGTCAAAAGATTTGCATTCCGAGGAAGGTACTATATTGTTATCAAAAGGCCAGCACATTAATGATAGATTGGTTAGAAGTCTAAGAACCTATGAAAAAAGCATAAAAAGTAAGATTAGCATTTATGTCAAGGATCAGCGTATTTCAAGGTAGTAAGCCTGTAACTAATATTGAAAAAGAAAAACAATCACCCCTATCATTAAAAAGAATATTGATTGCGCATGCAAATGCGATCAGTCAGAAGTTGTTGCCTGTATTAATTGGTTTGCCAACCAGATAGAAAAACCAATAACGCTAAAAAGTTAAATTATTTTTTGGCGAGGACTTAGTACTGAGCGGAGGTATGTTCTTCCAAGTGAAAGAAAATGAGCGTGTTGAGTTGATCTTCAAAATTCATTTTAAGTGGTCGGTTACCGCGAGACTCCATCTGAGGGATCAGTGGAAAAATAGCGTTCTGAGGACTCTATTTATCGTATTTACCGTGGCGAGTTCTTGCATTCAGAAGAATACTTCCCCATTATGCCGTATGAGTTATTAGTCGAAGTCACCCGTAATGAAATTGTTGAAAGTCGGCATTTTGGTGCGGCTGTTGTATGCGATTTTCAGGGCAATATCGTGGAAAGTTGGGGCGATATTTCAGGTTTAATTTTTCCACGTTCGGCGTTAAAACCTATGTTGGCTATTCATCTTATTGAAAGTGGTGCGAGCGATCACTATTCGCTGAGTGATGTCGATTTAGCACTCGCATGTTCTTCTCATCAAGGGGAGGGTATTCATCAAAACGCGGTGCAGTCTTGGTTGAGCCGTATTGGTTTAGCAGAGAAAAACTTGGCTTGTGGTCCGGTATTACCTGAGCATACGGATAGTGCGCATGAATTACTTGTCTCAGGACAGCAGGGTTGTCGCATTTATCATAATTGCTCGGGTAAGCATACGGGATTTTTAACCAACGCATTGCATTTGAATATGTCCATCGATAACTACCAGCAAAGCGAGCATCCGTTGCAGCAGCTATCTTTTGATATTCTGTCAAATCTGACCGATGTTGATGTGAGGCACTATCCCATGGGAATAGATGGCTGTGGATTACCCGCTCCCACCATGTCTTTACGTGAACTGAGTTACGGAGTTGCGCGTTTTGCTAAACCTGATGATTTATCACAAATTCGAGCGCAAGCAATTTATCGTTTACATAAAGCGATGAGCAATAAGCCTTATTATACGGCTGGACATGGCACAGTCGTTAGTGAGTTAATTGAGATTACTAATGGTTCTGTATTGGCCAAAACAGGGGCTGAAGGTATTGCAATCGCGGCTTTGCCTAAACAAGGTTGGGGCATTGCTTTGAAAATAGCAGATGGCAGTGATCGAGCAAGGACTGTTGCTTTACTTGCTATTCTTGATCATCTCGATGTGCTTACTCATGCAATGAAAGATGAGTTGAAGCCTTATGCCGCTCCGATATTATTGAACTCACGGGGTATTGCTGTTGGAAAAATTAGCCCAGCTAAGTTGTTGCGTACCCGTTCCTGAGCTTGATTTTTGACTCAGTTAGAGTTTCCGAAAAATGAAAATCTTATTTTTATGTGCAAAATAATTTTGTTTAATAAACCTTTTGATGTACTGAGTCAATTTACTGACTCCGACGGACGTAAAACCTTAAGTCACTATCTTCATCAAAAAAATATTTATCCTGCCGGACGTTTAGATAGAGATAGTGAAGGTTTATTATTGCTTACAGATGAAGGGCGTGTTCAACACCTTATTAGCCATCCTAAACACAAAATGGATAAAACCTATTGGGTACAAGTCGAAGGTCAAGTGAACTCCGCAGCCTGTGATGCATTATTAAATGGCGTAAAATTGAAAGATGGCTTAGCAAAGGCAAAAAGCGCGCAATGGATGACGACTCCGGATGTTTGGGCGCGAGTTCCCCCTATACGTGACCGCAAAACTATTCCCACTACCTGGCTACAGTTGATTATTGATGAGGGGCGTAATCGCCAAGTTCGTCGCATGACAGCCGCAGTGGGTTTTCCCACTTTACGTCTTATTCGTTATTCGATTGGTGAATGGAATATTGAAAATATTGCCATTGGTGAATCAAAAGAGATAGCTATTCCCCATTATATCGAGAGAGAACTGAATTCGCCGAAGTGGCAGAAAATGAAAAACAAAATTAACAATTGGCCTCGGAGAAAAGGCAGATAACATTTGTGGTAACCATAACACTCATACCGTTGACGAAAAGGCTCGGTATCGTCTTTCCTTCGTTTAATGATTTCTTCTGATTGACAGTGTGGACAGCTGATCTTATCGGGCCATCGTAATTGCCTGATTTGCTTGTAACATGCTTCATCCTAAATTCCTCAGTTGACCGCTTCAAAGCTTCGTTATGTTATTGATTAAAATGCAAATGCGTATGCTTATCAAGCTCACTCAGACGGTGAATGCGCTACGCCATGAATAGCACGCTTTTAAGCGTGACTCGCTTTGTTGCGAATCGTTGCAATAGCGGGCTATTCCGCCTCATCGCGCCTCGCGATTCACGCTTAAAAACGCACTCTTCACGCCGTCCAACTGAGGATTTTAGGATAATGTTAGGTAATTTTTTAGCGCGTGGCGGTTTGATCAACTCAATATGTTTCCATGGTTTGTGGAGCACATGCTGGTAGAAGAATTTGAGCCCATACAGATCCAGTTTTACGGTACTCCATGAGTGTGATTCC
>JALUUH010000012.1 GCA_027021445.1 Gammaproteobacteria bacterium | reverse complement strand
CCTCAACGCAACGGTTGCATACGGACTCTCTATACCGTTTTTTTTTTGGCCCCCTTTATCATCAGCACCCTGTACGGTGACGCCTATGCCGGTGCGGAAAGGATTTTCGCGATCCACATATGGGCGTGCCTCTTCGTATATCTCGGAGTTGCAAGGGGACAGTACCTGATAAACGAGGGGCTGACCAGGTTTTCGTTCTTCACAACGGCCCTCGGAGCGGTCGTCAACGTGGGGCTCAACCTCGTCCTGATACCGCGGTATGAAGGCGTGGGAGCAGCGGTCGCCTCGGTGATCTCTTATGCCGCCTCCGCATATCTTTCCTCCTTGGTCTATCCCAGACTCTTCGAGACGGGTATCATGCAGAGCAAGGCGTTTGTTGCGCCGGTAAGGTATTTGATATCGTGGAGTAAGATTGCATATAAGAGAATATAGAAGTTCTTTTTTGTCCGTAATGTTGATTTTAATCGCCTCATAGATAGTCAGGCTAACATTACTCTCAACCCTGAGCTTTAAGAGCAACTACAAACACTTTGTGCCAATTCAATAATTAGACACGGAGTAAAGTGAGATTTTTTCATTTATGAGACACTTGGGTTCGGTAAGATGTCATGCTGAATTCTGATTTTCCCACGACATGTTTGTTTCAGCATCTAATACAACCAGTATGTTAAGAGGCCCTGAAACAATACTGAAGCGGGTTCAGCTTATAGTTCAGGATGACAGCCAAGGCTGTTTTTTTGATATAATTTAGTAAAATGTGGTTGTTTTTTCAGGTGGGTATGCGCTAACTTTTATCGGATACTCTGGAGGTTTTTTATAAATACTTTTTCTCGAAGGTATAATCCGAGAACTCAAATTAAACATGGGCTCGAAAGAGGTTAATAATGTTGCAATCGTGTACCACTACTTCGCTCACTATCGCGAGCCAATTTTGCGAAGTCTTTGTAGCCAAACGAAACCTGAACCCCAATATACTTTGATCTCGGGTCAGAACACTAACCTACCGGCGCTGAAACTTATTGATGTCAAAAAGGCGAGTGAGCCGATCGAAAAAAAAGGTTTGAGATGGAGGTTGGTTCGAAATCACTGGATTATAGGGCCTTTGCTTTGGCAGTCAGGACTGATAAAGTTTGCTGTTAGCAGGGAATTTGATGCGATTATTTATCTCGGAAATCCCTTTTTTTTATCAACATGGGTCAGTTGTTTACTGTCGGTATTGACGGGGAAAAGAGTCCTGATGTGGACACACGGATATAGGTTGAAGGAAAAAACAGGTCTGCGGGGGTTTATAAAGACCTTATTTTATAAGCTGAGCCACGGATTGCTCTTATATGGAGACATCGCAAGAGAAGTAGCAATGTCCCGTGGTTTCTCGTCTGAGAGATTATATGTTATTTATAATTCGTTGGATTCTGAACTACAAAGAGATTTGCGAGAGAAGATTGACAAAGAGGACTTGAGATGCGTAAAGAGTAAACTGTTTGGAAACAAAGAGTGGCCCATTGTTATCTGCACTTCCAGACTGACGAGGATTCGCCGCTTGGACTTGCTTCTGCATGCTACCAAAATGTTGAAGAGCAGAGGGGTTGATATTAATGTGCTGTTAGTTGGAGATGGTCCAGAGAAAGATGCTCTTTCTTTGCAAGCTAAAGAACACGGGATAGATGATAGGGTGGTGTTTTATGGAGCTTGTTACAATGAGGAGGATTTGGCACGAATGATCTCTGCTTCTCATGTATCTGTAGCACCCGGTAAGGTTGGTTTAACATGCATACACTCGTTGACTTATGGTACACCTGTCATTACACATGATAATCCAGATGATCAGATGCCGGAATGGGAGGCAATAGTGCCCGGAAAGACAGGAGCACTGTTTAGATACAATGATATTGAAGATCTTGCTGATAAGGTCAAGGAGTGGACGGTTGACGCTCCGTCAAGGAAAGCTGTACGAGAAGCATGTTACAGCGTTGTCGATAGTTTTTATAATATAAAGTTCCAGAAAATGATAATTAACGAGGCTGTGAAAGGTACTCCCGCACATAACCTTCCACGTTTCAACGGTCCTATCGTTGAGATGTTTAAGAAGTCACTGTGAAAGGTTGTGTAGATGGTGAAGAAGATTTTAAACGATGTCAGAAATTTCTTGAAACTCAGGCTTAGACGTCCGTGGGTTAAGTATGGCAAGAACGTTCATATACAGTGGAGTGTACGGATTTGGTCTCCAAATAAAATACTAGAGATCGGTGATAATGTGGGCATAGGAGCCCATTCCACCATTCATACGGATGTTAGAATCGGAAGCCATGTTCTTATTGCAGCACATACCGCCTTGATAGCTCGTGATGCACATTCTTTGTCTGTTGTCGGTACCACCATGTTTGACTCACAACGCGGTGATAAGTATTCTATTATCATTGAAGACGATGTTTGGATAGGCTTCGGGGCCATTATATTGTCGGGTGTTAGAATAGGTAGGGGATCGGTAATAGCTGCGGGTAGCATTGTTACCAAAGATGTTCCTCCTTATTCTATTGTGGCGTCACCCCCGAGTCGTATAATACGTAAAAGATTTTCAGAGGAGGAAATCCAAGAACACGAACGGATTTTGAGAAGCAAAATCGAGTAACTTTGATTGATAACATGTAATGGTAAGGGTTAGTATAAGATTTTGAAGTGCGTGGACGGAGTTGTGTAAAAATCAGAAAATCACTGGATATCATGGGATACTTGTTAGCATTATTGATATGCACCGGACCTTTAAAATTTATCCTCAACTATTATTTTTCGCTTGAAGGAACGATGTTTGACTTGACTATAGCAACGCTTCTTGCAGTGGTGCTGTCGGCAGTATATCGTACGGTTGTTAAAGGAGAATCTGTTAATCAAGCTCTATTTGGTGACACAGGAATAGTAGTGTTTGTTATCGGAATATTTTTTGTTTTATATCTGTTGAGTATTGTTTATTCTGTTTCCGATATTGCTTCTCTGGAGAAACTTAAGAGGGTCTCTTTTCTTACCGTGCCGTCTTTTTTCATTCCTTTGCTTTTTTTCCGAGCTCATGATCTCAAGGGTTTTCTTAGAGGATATGCTTATATAGTAACGGGAATAGCTCTTTGGACGCTGGGAATGTTCTTGACGTATGGTCAGATTATATATACAACTTCTTTTGAAGTTCAAGTGAACCACCTTCTTCCGGGAACTTTATTCGGAGCTTGTATTGTAATGTTGATCGTTTCACAAACAGAGAAGCTTTTTTTCAGCAAGGGAGAAATAATAATATTGCTTGTTATTAACTTGATAGCATTGGTAGCGAATGGTTCAAGGGGACCGATTATTTTCGGTGTTTTAACACTTTGCATCTATTATATATTTGTAAAGAGAAGATTTAAACATAAGTTGATGCTAATAAAGAGCATGGTGATATTCTCTTTGATCATTTCATTGACCGGTTTATTCATACCAAATCTACTTTTACGCACAGTTGGACGTTTTAGCAAGATTTATCAGGCATTTGAAGGAATTCAAACCATGGGAATCAGCCGCCTGACTCATATTGAAAAGGCTTTAACGAATATCGATCTTGCACCGGTGTTTGGTTACGGGCTGGGCTCCTATGGTGTGGTTGCTTTCGGCATTGACGATGTCAAGCTATATCCCCACAACATTTTTCTTGAGATATGGTTTGAATTAGGGTTTGTTGGTCTGGCCCTTTTTCTTGTTTTTATTGCTGCGCTTTATATAGTTGGAATTAACAGGATAAGACGAGAGAGTGAGGATTCAAAACCAAAAAAATATTTGATCTTGTTTGCCTTGTTGTGCTTTTATTTTTTGGGAAACCACTTAAAGTCTTTAGACCTGATTGGTTTCAGAATCGCTGGAGTGTTTTTAGGTATATTCATGTCGCTTCAAACCGTTTCATTCACGCGTTACCTTAAATCCAATTATATTTAGATTTAGATGATGTCTGCAGCTTAATCACACGGAATGCCTGATTTGTTTCGTCAGTGTTTTTGCGCACTACCTTATTAAGAGGGTGTGCCGAGAGGCTTTTATCGAGAGCGCTTTTGGCGCATTATCATAACCCGAAGTCTTACGAAAAACGCAAGTGCGACAGCAACACTCCAAGGAGTGTGTCCGCAATTCTCGGTAGGACGGGAACGGTATCTCCATTAACACACAGCCGGAAACCATATTAAGCCCAAATTTTTACCTGCTTGAACAACACTTGAATAAATCGTGCTTTCTTAACTCGAATCAATCAGATGTTCCGTAAACTTTAACAGTGTTTGCATCTATTATCTCACGGGTAGACGAACTGTACTACCTCTGGAGGCGCAACAACTGGATGCTCGACCCGAGGAGCTATTTCAGCGGTTTCCGGACGGTCGAGATACGGGGTCCCGTCTTCCTGCTGGGCAACCAGGGAGACGGGCTGA
>JALUUH010000011.1 GCA_027021445.1 Gammaproteobacteria bacterium | reverse complement strand
CTTCGTGAAAATTCGCACAATTCGTGTCTAATATTAAGAATTCAGATTCATCAATAAATAATCCTGGTCGGTTACCCCGGTACACTCCTTCGTCGTTACCAGCCTACGTTTGCACTACAGCCGACAGGCAGGGTCGGTAACGGTGAGGGCTCTTTGCCTTCGGTGATTGGCATTCTATTGCAGCCATTTTCTTGCCGATAAAAATGTCTTTGTACAAAGAATGTTTTTCTCAAGCCGGGATGAATATTCAATAACGTCCGGCACAAGCTCCTGAACTGCCTCCGGAATATATTCATGGGCAATCTGGTTACGCAAATCTCTGATCTCAACTAATGTATCGGCGGATTCGATCAAATTCATTTTTTCACATTGGTTCAGTACATCAATAAACGGAGCAAAAGGCTCATGCAGGAGCATCCAACATGTCCGCAGGACTTTTTGCGTGTACATGTCAGCGGTCCGGCCAAATTTCGACGTTAATGAGTCAAAGGATTCCATTTCGTTAAAAGTGTAGGTTTCTTTTTTCCCGATTTGCTTACATTTTTCAACAGAAAGCTTTAGTGTTTCCAGGGAATTCATGAGTAATTGCCAATGCTCTCTCAATATGTTTATTAATGTTTCATCTTGATTCGTCACAGCTCTACCGATTCCTCCAACACATACTTTTTGAAAGGATGTTCCTCTTCAAATGAAAAATTGATTATATCGATCTTTTGCCAACCGAAACGCTTATAAAATTCCCGTCGGAATTCACGCAGGGATTGTTGGGGAACTCTTTCCGGTGTTAATAACAAAATGTCAATATCGCCACCTTTGGTTCCATCGTGGCGCCTGGAGCCATACAAATAAATCTTTGCTTCCGGGGCTAGTTGTTTCAGGTTCTGTCTTATAAAATTTTCTATTTGCGGTTTCAAACGCATATTAAGCCTGATTAATCGCCGGCTGCTGCGCAGGATGTAAGATTACTGATTATTGATGATAGATGATTTCACTTTGCTTGTTTTAATAATTTTTGATAACAGCTTCACGATTGATTGAATTTTTTCAAATAAAATAGTTTCATTTCGATATTTGTTAAGATACCCACTTTTGTCGAGGAGTTTTAGCCAGTATTCGGTTTCTTTTGCTTCTTTAGCGGCGATCGACATTTTGGCAATAAAATCGTTTTTAGATTGAGCAGCTTGAGCTTCCGAAATATTCGCGCCGATCGAAGTCCCACTTCGCAATAACTGATTGGACATTACAAACTCATTTTTCGATTTGAGATATTTCGTCACCCTTACAATTTCCAATGCAAAATCAAACGACAAATCCAATATCTCATTCTTTTTAATTACTGAAACCATCTATAATCCATCATCAAAAATCAAAAATCATTCATCAACACAGCTCCGCCCTCTCAGTCCCATTTTGGGGACCGGCAGGGCAGGGATAAATCAGGTAGTTCGGTGTACGTTGGCCCCGGGGCCGGTGGGGCGTTACGGCGCGGATATTGTTTCGGCGCCGATCCCCAATTGTTTGCCCCAGATCGGCAGGGCATGGTCGATATCCAGGCGTTTACGCAGTTGCCGGAATTCCTTTTTGTTCAATACTAACGGACGGATCTTGCGGCGGATGAGTTTACCGGTCTTTTCGATCGCCTTCCGGAGCGAATCCGGGTTGACCTGTCCGACAAGGACCAGGTCGATCAATCCGGAATCCACCCCTCTGGCGTAATCACCGGTGATGTAAGCGGCGTCCACCTGTCCCAGTTCCGCGACCAGGTCTTCCACCAGTCGGTCGATGCCTACGTATTTTCGGACGACGTTTCGGATATCCTGGTACAGTGCGTGGTTGGTATTCGCCTTGTAGAGGACGGTCCGGCCGCTGTTTTTCGACTGTAGCAGTTTCGCTTCCGTGAGGCGGTTTAATTCCACGCGTATGCCGTTGCTCGATTCCCCGAATTCAGTGGCCAGTTCCTGCAGGTAAGCCCGGGTTTCCGGATTCAGAAAGAACTTTAAAAGCAGCTTGATCCGCGTTTTGGATGTTATTAACGATTCCAGCAAATATATCACCCATGTTTCAGGTAATAATTTTACTCATATTTGGATTTGATGCAAGGGGTATTTTGTTTTTTGGAAGGGGATTACCGCTAAGACGCTGAGGGCACAGAGAAAGTTTTTATGTTTTTGGTGTTAGGTTTTATCGATGCTTTTTTATCCATTAAAAACTTTGCGACCTTGGCATCTTCGCGGTAATAAACAGGGCACCGCCAAGGCGCGGAGGACGCAGAGGGATTTTAGGGGTTTTGTTTTTTGGATTGGACAATGCTTTTATCTTTTAAATAATGCTTTGCGATCTTTGCGGCTCTGCGGTAAAACTATAAATTATTGACAATTCGTTTGATCCCTTTTCTTAAAACAGGGACATTGAAGTTTATGAGTAAACCAAGCTTCAAGTTGGTTAGTTTGAGATAAGTCAACAATTGAGCCTCATGAATGGGTAGTAAGGTGTCAACTGCCTTCAACTCTACAATGACCCTGTTATTTATCACCATATCCAAACGATAACCACAATCCAACTCAATACCCTTATACCGAATGGGGAGAGGTTTTTCCAGTTCCAGATGAAATTCCTTCACATTTCGCAGATCGTAGGCCAGACATTTCTGATATGCTGATTCCAGCAAACCGGGACCCAAATGGCGATGGACTTCGATCGCTTTGCCGATGATGATTTTCGATATTTCGTTTTCAGTCATATGGGATTCACCGCTAAGACGCAGAGGGAACTATAAGACTTTTTGTTTCTATTGTTAGCATTGCTTTAATCCTTAATAAATCTTTGCGACCTTGGCGTCTTTGCGTTAATTAAACAGACTCACCGCTGAGGCGCTGAGGGCGCAAAGGGATTTTAGGGGTTTTATCGGATATTGACTGCGTCATTCCTTCGGGAAAATTTGTGCGATTCGTGTCTAATGTAAGAATCCTGGTTTGCATGCATCAATCCTCAAATAAATCTTTGCGACCTTGGCGTCTTTGCGTTAATTAAACAGACTCACCGCTGAGGCGCTGAGGGCGCAAAGGGATTTTAGGGGTTTTATCGGATATCAACTGCGTCATTCCTTCGGGAAAATTTGTGCAATTCGTGTCTAATGTAAGAATCCTGGTTAGCATGCATTAATCCTCAAATAAATCTTTGCGACCTTGGCGTCTTTGCGGTAAAACTATTATCACCGCTGAGGCTCGTCTACGTTGCACTACTCCGGTTAAACACTGTCTACGTTACACTACGCCATGCAAGTTTATCCAGCGTAACGACCTGTCCAATGTAACGACCTGTCCAGCGTAACGACATGTCCAGCGTAACGAAGTGTAGCTGGAAGTGTAGCTGGAAGTGGAGATGGTCGCGGAGGGGGTTTTTATCGGCCTTCGGTATTCTCGGTTATCAGCCATATTACATGGATCAACATTATCACAGGATAAATAGTTGTGGATTTAAACCTGTACGGATTCATCCGTAAATGTTCAGGATTGTTTTATAATAGAGTTCAATATCTTTTAAATTATTTTGCAGGATACTTTTCAGGATTTCATGATCGATATTCTGGTATTCGTGTACCGCAATATTCCTGAATCCCACCATGGCATTCATTTTATCTCCTAAAGCCGGGGAGATAATGTTATTTTTCACAAGGAGATTGAAATGGTCTTTAAGGGAACCCGGGAGTCCGAAACCTTCACCGGCGATGATATGAGCGGCAATATCGATCGCCGCCTGCGTCGTCCGTTGAAGATTTAACACAAAAATATCCTGAACGTCGAGGCTTTCAAGCGTTTCGGGGCGTAAATGCGTTACTTCCGCAATCCGCTTCAAACAACGCTGAATAATGGCAACTTTCCAGAATAATATCCCGATCAACCATAGAGACTTACATTTTTTAATTGTTCTTCAATGGGTTTACGTATTTTTTTCAGATCCAGGTAAGACTGCACAACGCGCGTTTGAAATTGAATCCTTTTTTTCTCATCCCGGCAGATAAGCAATTTACCCTTTTTAAGCACCTGCATCTGCAAAATACAGGATACATCATTTAAATCAATCAGATCAATTTCCCGATTGGTTCGTTGAATCAGGTCCGTTATCATCTTTATTTTTTTCTTCAAATGATAATTTCCCCTGATCTGACAGAACCGCAATATCAATATCGCTGTCTGTTCTCTCATTCGCCCCGGCGACGGAACCAAACAGATAAACAATACTTATGTTCTTAACCCTGCTAAAGTAATCCCGGATTATTTTTTCCTGTCCGCTCAATTTAAGTAAGTGCCTGTTTTATTTTCCGAAAAAGTCGTGTGGTGGTAAAACAATTATCACTGCACTTACCCGGCGCCTGCCTGCCGTAGCTCTATTCAATTGGAGCGAAGGCAGGTAGCTTTGCGTAGACGGGGAGGCGCGGAGGAGT
>JALUUH010000010.1 GCA_027021445.1 Gammaproteobacteria bacterium | reverse complement strand
CTTTGATTTTCTGCAAAGCTGGCGGTGGCCGCCGAGCTAAACTGTGGGGCGTTGTTGACCCCTGGGTTATCGCCTCCATTTGAACCGCCGCCCCCACCGCAGGCGGTTAAGAAACCCGTTAGTAAGGTGCTTATAACGAGGGTTTTTACATTGTTCAATATCAATTTCATGGGTATATCCTGGACCAGTGTCATTGCGGCAACGATAATGAATATACAGTGCGAATTTCAAAAAAGTGACAGCACAATAAAAAATATTAGTGCAACTCAGTTTTCAGTCTTTCGCGCACACGACGTATAAGTTGTATGGGAGTATAAGTGTTAGGCAGGCATTTGGTTACCCGACATATGTAGGGTTGCTGGATGTTTTTTGATTGATGGTAGTGTAGAGACAATGGCTCAGCTTTTAATAAACACACCACCGGCAACGGAAAACAGTATAGCGACAGACGTTAATGATGTAGCAATACTCGATTACTATCTGAATTGACTCGGTCAACACATTAAAGACATTGAGAAAATCTTACTTATATACTGATAAAAGGGTCTAAGCGGATATCTATCAGGTTTCATATTACTTTATACCTGAGTCGTTTGTAACTGCGGTATAAATCATGTAACAATATGCACATTTCATAATGTTAACAAAGCTTAATTTCTTTATATTATTAAGTAATACAACAGGTTATATTTATACCGCATATATACTATAGTTGCGGTATAAATAGGTGGAAATATGACCGAAATTCAAAGATTACCAGATATGGTTACATTGCAATATAGCGAGCTTATGCAGCAGTGTATCCATCCTGCACCTGATGGTTCAAATATCTCGTTTAAGTCAAAAAAAGTGGCTGGACAGCGTTACTGGTATTTATATATTAGCCTTGGTAACCGCCAGAGTGAACACTATCTCGGCAAAGAAACCACAGAATTGCTGGATAAAATAGGTGAAGAAAAAAGCCTGTGGGAATCAACAAAAGATGACAGGCTGGTTCGTGCACGTCTGGTCGCTATGTTGCTTGCTGGTGGTGCGACAGTAACGCCAAATAATGAAGGCAAGGTTATTGCTCTGCTAGAAAAGTCAGGAATGTTCCTTGCGGGTGGAGTCATTATAGGAACGTTGGCATTTCGAGCTTATGCCAATATGTTGGGTGTTATCTGGCACAGTCAATTACAAACACATGATATTGATCTGGCCAGTGATTATAAATTTCCTATCGTTATCCCTCGTCGTAAAAAAACGATAAATCTATCAGATATTTTATTTAATAGCGGTATGGGTTTTTTAGAAGTGCCTGCGCTTAATCATAAATCACCCTCGACGAAATTTAAAATTCAAGGGCAGGAACTGTCTGTTGAGTTGTTAACCCCGATGCGAGGGAGAGAAACCGCAAAACCTATAAAAATTCCTGAGCTATCGGCTTTTGCTGAACCGATTCGTTTTCTTGATTATTTACTTGATGATATTCAACCAGCGGTATTACTTTATAAACACGGCGTACTTATCAATATCCCAGCGCCGGCACGTTTTGCATTTCATAAGCTGGTTGTAAGTCAGAGAAGAAGAGCGGGTGATGTTGAAAAGATAAAACGTGATCTGGCACAAGCAGAGCAGTTATTCGAAATACTTGTTGATAATAGGCCTGGTGATCTTATCCTTGCGCATGAAGCCGCAGAAAAAATGGGAGAAAAGTTTATGGTTCAGTTGGCATCTGGTATGAAACAAATTAGGCCTGAAGTGAGTGAGGCTGTCGGGGAATTTATATTAAGCGACTAGAGCCTAAAACTCAATTTACATAGCTTCATATGTTCTACAGTAATTTTCAAAAAGACAGTTTCTAAATCTTCAATAAAACCGGTGACCGAGGTGAATGCTACAGCCCCGCCTAAATTGGCATTAGGGGTGGGGTAAGAAACCCGTTAGTAAGGTGCTTATAACGAGGGTTTTTACATTGTTCAATATTAATTTCATGGGTATATCCTGGACCAGTTTATTGCGGTAACGGTAATGACTGTACAGTGCGAACTTCAAAAAAGTGACCGCACAATAAAAAATATTAGTGCAACTACGTTTTCAGTCTTTCGCGCACACGACGTATAAGTTGTATGAGAGTATAGGTGTTAGGCAGGCATTTGGTTACCCGACATATGTAGGATTAATGGGTGTTTCTTATTCGTTAAAAATACCGCAAAAAACATGAAGCATGCATGGTAAGGCTTAGGTCTGTCATAATGCTATGCTTCGTTGTTATAGTCATCAGCGTTTATAAAACCACCAAAAACGCGGGTGAGTCTTTACTGACGAGCGTATTATCAAGATTTAAGTAAGGGTAACCCGTAACAAAGCCATGGAGTTGTATGATTCAACAAATAGTCTATTTGGCTGGTGGTGTGATCAGATACCTGCCGGTTTTATTCTTCACTTTGGTGTTGTTGTTTTTAGTGAGCCCTGTTCAGGCTACTGCTCCGGGTTCGTCCCCGCAGGTCGTTAGTTATTATACCCCGGTTAATTTGGCTCAGGTTGATACCCGTTATGCTTTAGCCTCGCTCAAGCACTCGTCTGGTTTTATTGTCGCGCCCGATGACCTAAGCCTCGATAGGGCAACTGAGTTTATTACACCGGGCCAAAATGATGGTTTAACGCCGGATTTTACTCGGCACCAGCGCTATTGGTTATATACCCAGGTGGTTAATCATACGGACACTGCCGATTGGGCATTGCATGTTAGTAATTTTGGCTTTGAGCAAGTGAAGGTTTTACTCCACGGTAGTGACGGACAGCAGCTACAAACATTTCAGAACACAGGCTATGCAAGCGGCACAGATATTAATACCATTGGCCGTGCTATAAAACTCAAATTGCAACCGGGAGAACCGTACTTACTGGTGGTTGAGTTGAAGGCTAGCAATGTTGTTTGGCCGCCTTATATTGCAGTGATGAGCCCCTCACTATCAAGATTGGAAAGTGCAGATGGGTTACGCATTTACGCTTGCCGTGGGAATTGTCATCGGGCTGATCCTGTTAGCTTTTATTTGCTGGTTATTTGTTGCTGAAAGTGTATTTTTTTGGGCGGGTCTTTCTTCATTATTAATGCTTTGTTATTACTTAGAGCATAGTAGTGTACCGGCTATTTTTTGGCAGTCATCCTATGAGAAAACATTTTTATTTTGGATCTTGATGTCTGCAACTTTACTGTCACTCCTGGCCTTTGCTGCCAGTTTTTTGCAGGTTAACAGGCACTCTGGGAGGTGGTATCAGGTTTTCACTGGCACGGCGCTGCTTACCGTCGTTATTTTAATCGTTGGCTCACTGCTTTCGTTTAAGTACAAAGGTCTTCTGTATGCATTTAATTATATGCTTGTATGGGGGGTTATTCTCAGCTCTGGTTTTGCTAAAGTTCGCTCCGATGGACGTTATTACATCATTTATATTCTCGGCTGGTTGCCGATGGTGGTGTCTATTTTACATGTGATATTCACTCTTTTTTTACCGCATAAAATGGATCAGGTTATCAGCGTATCTTATAAGTTGATTTATGTTCAGTATGTGCAAATTTCACATATGCTGATTCATGCTGTTGCGTTAATGTTACGGGTAAAAACATTGCACAAAGATAAGCGACAAGCGGAATATATTAGCCAGGCAAAATCCCGTTTTATCGCTCAGAGCAGTCATGATTTACAGCAGCCTTTGAGTTCAATGAATATTTTTCTGGATTATTTGCAACCTCATGTTCACGGTACTAAGGGTAAAAAAATCTTTAAGCGGTTAAAAAATACGCGCCAGCAAATGAACGACTCATTTAATACGATGATGGATTTTAGTAAGCTGGAAGCTGGAGGGATATTACCCGAAATTCAAACAGTGTCTATCGCGAGTGTATTGTCTAAAATACAACACGAGTACCAGATACTCGCTGCGGCAAAGAATCTTAAACTGAATATTCATTCGTCCTCCTTAAAAATTAGCAGTGACCCAGTATTGCTGGAACGTATGTTACGAAATTTGGTGTCCAATGCGATTAAATACACGTATTCAGGAAGGGTGGTGGTGGGTTGCCGGCGGCGCAGCAGGCACGTTGTTATTCAGGTGTTAGATACGGGCTGCGGTATTTCTGAAGCGGATCAAAATTATATTTTTGATATTTATCACCGTTCAACGCTAAACCCAAAACAAACAGCAGGCTCTGGTATCGGTTTATCGATTGTTAAGCATATCTCTGATTTATTGGATCATCCATTGAGTATGCAGTCCACCCTGGGAAAGGGCAGCCGTTTTTCCTTCACTGTGCCACGGGCAGAAAGCCTTGTGCCCTATCCGCAAGAAGTGGTTAAGTCAAATGATAGTGCGCTTGCTGTCGCATTGGTTTTTCAAGATGATGACCTGAGAGGGGTGGTTACCGAGTACCTGAAAAAATGGCACTGCCGGGTACAAACTTTTTGCACAGTGGATGAAGCCTGCCAATTCAATACAACTAAAGGATTAAGCAATGCGTCTGTGGATGTTCTGCTGTGCGAATACTCGACGCTTAGCGTAGCATCACTTTCGACAGAAGGTATAAGTGAATTAACACAACACTATGTGGCAGCATGTGCTTGTGCTCCAAATACAGCGCTACCCAAAAACTGGATTGCTATGTCGATACCGGCTCAGCCGTCCCAGTTACGTGCGCTGCTGAATGCTGCGACCAGGCGGCGTCAGACTAATATAGAACTGGATTCTAAAGGTGAGCAATAAAAAATGACCATTAAAGTGCTGGTATCAGAAGATCACGAGCTTTATCGAGACGGCTTAGGCTTATTGCTGCGAGAGGCTTTTTTTGGCGTTCAGATTATTGAGTCAGGTGATTTCGCTACCACTAAAAATTGTCTAACAGACCATCAGGATATCGCCCTGGTTTTATTTGATATTCACATACCGGGCACCTCTGGCTTAGAGGGTTTGAAGGAGGTTAAAGCGCTTTACCCCGCATTGCCACTGGTTGTTGTGTCGACGATTGATCGCCAGGCAAGTATTGAGCAGATGTTGCAATTAGGGGCGGATGGTTTTATCGCCAAAACCAGTTCTAAAACGGTTATGGTTCAGGCGTTGCAAGATATTATGAAGGGAGAAAGGGTTATTATCAGTGGTCAGGAAAATACAGAAACTATTGTGCTTTCGCCACGTCAGCTTGATGTTCTTAAATATTTATCGCTGGGCATGCCAAACAAAGATATAGCATCAACGCTTAAAATAACTCACGCCACTGTTAGAGAGCATGTGTCAGCCATACTGGCTTTGTTTTCCTGTGAAAACCGCACACAGGTAGTACTGAAGGCGCGCCGATTAGGTTTCATTCTGGACTGATTTTTTCTCAATTTACTGTCCATATATTCTTTCCAATACATTATGATTTAGTTTAAAATAAGTTCTTTAGTATGAACCTAAATTCCGTAGTTAAACGAATTATTTTATTAATAAAAATAAAGGTCAGAATAAATGTTGATGTATATAGGTGCCTGTGGATGGGATCATAAAGAGTGGGAAAATACCTATTACGATAAAGACCTGCCCGCAGACTGGCGTTTAACGTTCTATGCGAGACAGTACAAAACAGTGTTAGTACCCTATGAATACTGGTCATCGAAAACCATTGACAACATCACCGAGTTTGGAAATGATGTTGGGGATGAATACCCTATCATTTTTGAAATGCCTGAAGATCAAGAAAAGCTAACACATAAATTTGAAAAACCGTTGGCAGAAATTATAAAAAACCAGATACGTTTTAATTCCGCTGACTGGCAGTATAATACGGATCACTATCTCATCGAACAAGCAGAGATTCTTCACAATACTTCATTAGGTGAAAATGTGGCAGTTTTCAAAGTTAGCGCTGAAATAGATTTGATTGACAAGGTAATACGTGAAATATTACAAACATTGAAAAAAGAATTTCACAGCATCAGTATCATTTATTTATTTTTTGATGGTGCTCTATTAAATATAAATAGCATTAGCACCGGCTGTACACTTTTACGATTTCAAAATCTCACCTGACAAACTTAATCCATCATTCACTGAACGATATCTGACGTATCTGGTGAAGCATCATCAATCGCGCTCGCTTCTCCCGCCTCTTCTATATCCCTAGGTGGTTCTAACTCTATAACTTCCGGTATTTCATTTATTTCAGGCATATCCGGTCTTGAAAATATGGCATCGTCTAAGGATATAGGACTTTCATGCCCAGTACCCCCGATGCCACCTTCATCAGGTTCCTGTTCTTGTGCATAGAGAAATAACGGCATTAAATAAAACAAAAAAACAATACAGACTCTGCCTGATTTTATATTTAATATTCTATTCATTCTCAATACCTAGTTCATGTTTTTTTCTAATTTTTGTTGTTCTGAATAATGGTAAGCACCAAAACGAAATCTATATTTTTCTGATTCTTTGTCACTGTCTTTTTTTTGCATCTTTCGAGCATGTAGATTAATTTCTTTAATTAATTGCATTCCTTTTTCATCTATATATTTTTTTAAAGTTTCGATAGATTCTTCACTTAAATTATTATAATAAACACATCGATCAAAATAAGGAACCGCTTGCCCGATAAGATTGCTTGCGCCAGCGGAAAAATGATCGTGCAGGTTATGACTAAAAAAAAGAGATTTAGCATCAAAGTTATCATCCGGCAAAAAGGCATCTTGCTCAAGCCGAACTTTATCTTGATCATCGATGCTCACCATCTTCATACGTAGCCATTCATCTAACAACGAACGTGAACGCAGATCTTGACGACTAACTTGCTCCACCAACGATTCAAAACTGGGTTCCCCTGAGGCTGACAAACGACTCAACGGTAACGCCTGCCCACTCTTATCAGAATATTCTGGCAGGCTTAACCAAGCAGATACCACTTGAGCACCAAGAGATTGAGATTTAACACCAACACTCGATGGAAGTTGGCCGTTATTTCGTAAACGCCTAACATCTTTACGATGCACTCCTGTTAATAACGACAAACGACTATCTGTTGGACGTTTATCTTCGACTGAAAATGATTCTTCTGCAACTTCCAAATATATAGATTTCAATAAAGCCGAAATATAGGGAAACGTTATCTGATAATGAATAAGCAAGCGCACTAACGGCTTTAACAAATGCGTTAACGCGTTAATCAAGGCATTATTAGGCAAACCTGTTTCCGGCATGGATACTTATCTCAACTCATATAGCGGGAATATTTCCCATATTATAGCACAACACTAATACAGCGCCCACGTCTCAGCAAAATTATCCATTTTACTGGCAATACCAGATTTTATATAACCACCTGTTTATTATAAGATTTTTTAGATCGCATTAAAGAAAGTGCAATTGATCACAGCTTAATGAGACACCCACGACCTCATTCGTCAACACCCGCTGCGCTAACGCTCAGCGATTTTTCAACGCAGACTCATCACTGGCCAATTCGCTTTTTCTGCTTCTGCCAATAACAAGGGGTCAGCATCAACAACGACAGGGTGATCTACCTGCCTAAGTAGGGGTAAATCGTTATGCGAATCACTGTAAAAATAGCTACCCTCTAAGGATAGTCCTTGCGCAGCCAACCAATCATCCAAGCGCTTAACTTTTCCGTCTTGAAAGCAAGGCACTCCATCCACTTTACCGGTATAAGCTCCGTCCTTAAATTCAGGCTCAGTGGCCAATAAATGAGGAATTGCTAATAAATCCGCTATTTTTTCGCTGACAAACCGATTGGTCGCAGTAATTATTAACAAGGTGTCACCTTTTTTTCGATGTTGATCAATCAACTTTTTAGCTTTTGGCAGCATGACTTTATGAATCTTGGTTTCCAGAAAACCTTGTCGCCAAGTAAGCAAGTCATGCAAACTATTTTCACTAAGAGGCTTAAGGCTAAACGCAAGAAATTCCAAGATATCGAGCTGACCGGTCTTATATTCATGATAAAACCGGTTATTCTCGCTTCGATAATAGGCTTCTTCCACAATACCTAACTCTATAAGATATTCTCCCCAAAGGTGATCACTATCACCTCCGATCAACGTGTTATCCAAATCAAAAATGGTCAAACTCACTGCAATATCACCTTTTCTATCTAAAAAATGTTCCATAAAATATTTCTCTATATTGAGCGAAATAGACTCCTTCTATCCCCCAGTTTATCAAGGCTAATCGCTTTTTTTGGGCCTATTCTGCAAATATTTGAATTTTAACGGCAATTTATCTTGCTTAACAACAGTAGTTGAGTTGAATAATAGAGTAGGTTTATGGAAAAATGGTGTTATTGATATTTTACGGAATTCGCTTTAGTGATTGATAAACAAGGTTATCGGGCCAATGTCGGCATCATATTGAGTAATATGCACGGGCAGCTATTATGGGCTAAGCGCATTGGACAAGATGCTTGGCAATTCCCACAAGGGGGAATTTTAGAAAACGAAACCACTGAACAAGCAATGTATCGAGAATTAAAAGAAGAAATCGGCCTGTCTGCGGCACATGTTAAAATTATCGCCAACACCCATAACTGGCTATATTACGACCTTCCTGACCACTTGATCCGATACAATAGTAAACCCCTATGCATTGGGCAAAAACAAAAATGGTATTTATTAGAATTTACCGGTGATGAAACTGAAATTCGTCTCGATAACTGTCAAGTTCCTGAATTTGATTATTGGCAATGGGTTGATTATTGGCATCCATTAAATAAAATTGTCGCGTTTAAACGCGATGTATACTTACGAGCGCTTAACGAATTTGCTCCCAATATCGGCCAAGTTCCAAAAAGCTAAGCTAACGAGATTTTTATTTGCTTAATAAGGGGTTTTTCTTTGTTAGAGGAAATAAGGCGTGTAGTACAAGAGGTCAACACCGCTGAAAATCTTCAGCAAACCTTGGCACTCATTGTGTTACGCGTGAAAGAGGTAATGGCTACCGACGTCTGCTCAGTTTACCTGAAAGATGAGCTTGCGCAACAAAATGTATTAATGGCAACCGATGGGCTTGATCCTGCCTCTGTTGGAAACGCGAGGCTAAAACTAGGCAAGGGTTTGACTGGTTTAGTAATGGAACGTGCAGAACCCATCAACTTAAAAAACGCAATGGATCACCCAGCATATCATTTCATCAAAGAAACCGGTGAAGAAAGTTATCACGGATTTCTAGGTATACCCATCATTCATCATAAAACTGCTTTAGGTGTGATCGTTGTACAGACCGCACAAGAGAGAAATTTTGCGGAAGATGAAGTGACGTTATTAGTAACGCTAGCTGCGCAACTCTCTGGTGCAATCGCTCATGCGCAGGCAATAGGTGACATCAAGGGATTAAAAAATAACGTCTTACTCGGAAACCGTCCCTTTCGTGGTTTAGCAGGTGCTTCTGGCGTGACGATTGGAACGGCCTTGGTTATCTATCCACCTGCAGATCTCGATGCCGTCCCCAACCGATCAACGACAGATACCGCTAATGAAATAAAAACCTTTGAATCTGCCGTTGCAAAAGTACGCCAAGAAATTGCAGAACTTAAAACTCGGGTAAAAGACTTATCTTCTGAAAATATCGCGTTATTCGATGCTTATTTGTTAATGCTGGAAAGCAACAGCCTTCTCCGCGCAACAAAAACTCGAATCGAAAAAAATAAATGCTGGGCATCAACCGCCCTACGCGACACAATTAAAGAGCAAGTTCAAGTTTTTGATGCGATGCAAGATGACTATTTGCGTGAACGCGCGCAAGATATTAAAGACCTAGGACGACGCATCTTAGTCCATATACAATCTAAAAAAAGTGGCACTCGGCGCTATCCCGACAAAACAATCTTAGTTAGCGATGAACTTTCTGCTTCGTCATTAATGGAAATACCGAGATCTAAACTTGCAGGCGTCATTTGTACCCATGGCTCCGGCTCCTCGCATGTCGCGATACTCGCGCGCGCCTTAGGCATTCCTGCGGTGATGGGCGCATTAGACTTACCAACAAACCAAGTCGATTCAGCAAAGATGATCGTCGATGGATACCAGGGCTATGTTTATGTAAATCCAGAACAGACGGTAGAAATAGAATACTTAAAAATCATCAAAGAAGAAGAGGAACTCTCTGCTGAACTTCTTGAAAGTACGCATCTCCCTACCGAAACACTGGATAATGTCCACATTCCATTACTCGTTAATACCGGTTTGCTCGCAGACATTGCAAGCTCTTCTGCAGATAGTGGAGCAGAAGGCATTGGACTTTATCGAACCGAGTTTCCGTTCATGATTCGTGATCGATTTCCAGGAGAAGAAGAACAAACAAAAATTTATCGCAAAGTATTACAATCTTTTGCGCCACGCCCAGTAATACTAAGAACTTTGGATATCGGCGGGGACAAAAATCTTTCGTATTTCCCTATCAAGGAAGAAAACCCGTTTCTGGGTTGGCGCGGAATAAGAATTAGCCTAGATCATCCTGAGATATTTCTCACCCAAGTGCGGGCTATGTTGCGTGCAAGCATTGGCCTAGACAATCTTCACATATTATTACCGATGATAACCAGTACTTGTGAAGTTATAGAAAGTATCGCCTACATCAATCGTGCGCAAAAAGAACTGATTGAATCTGGACATGCCATCCCAATGCCTAAAATTGGCGCAATGATCGAAGTACCATCTGCGGTTTATCAGGTGGATTCAATTGCCAAGCATGCCGATTTTCTGTCGATTGGAACCAATGACCTCATACAATACCTGCTTGCAGTGGACAGGAATAATCCTAACGTCGCCAATTTATTCGATAGCTTTCACCCTGCAATACTTCATGCCATTTATCAAACCGTCAATGGGGCTAAAAACCAAAATATTCCGGTTAGCGTATGTGGTGAAATGGCTGGTGACCCTGCGGCTGCACTGCTCTTAGTGGGAATGGGACTGAATAGCTTAAGCATGAGCATTGTTGCGCTTCCGAGAATAAAATCGCTTATCCGAAAATTTTCGTATATCCAAGCTAAGCAAATTTTAAAAGAATGTCTCGCGCTAGACGATTCAAAAATGATTCGCAGATTACTCAATCAGCATATCGATAATGCGGGTCTAGGTGGGTTGCTGCGCCCAGGTAAATAAAAAAAATGATGATGACTCCCGCATTTACACAGTATTGGTATTTATTGATGAATAAATAATCGTTATTATCCATCTCCCCTTTATCACTCATGTTTCATAAGTGACTGACTAGCATGATATAACAACAAAATTCAGTATTTGTTTGTCTTTTATGGTAGGGTATCGCCCCTGCTATATGCCTATAGTTTTAGTAAACTCAGATATCAGCTTCCTAGGAGACTGTTCGAGAACGGCTATCATTTCATTGGATAAGAAATTAATATGCCGGGTAACAAGAATTTATTCGGGAGTGAGCAAACACAAGTTATGATAAAAAAAAATAGCTTTAACAAAGAAGCGCTTTTAAGTTGTGGTCGAGGAGAGTTATTTGGTCCTGGCAACGCCCAATTACCACTCCCACCGATGTTAATGTTTGACCGAATTACTCAGATTAACGAAGACGGTGGTAAATATGGCAAAGGACAAATTATTGCCGAATTAGATATTAACCCAGATCTTTGGTTTTTTACCTGTCACTTTGAAGGTGACCCGGTAATGCCTGGATGCTTGGGCTTAGACGCAATGTGGCAACTCATCGGGTTTCACCTAGGCTGGTTAGGTGGGCCAGGCCATGGCCGTGCTTTAGGATCTAATGACGTGAAATTTACTGGCCAAGTGACCCCAAACTCTAAGCTTGTCACCTATAAAGTAGACTTAAAGCGTGTAATAATGCGCAAATTATTTATGGGAATTGCAGACGCAGAAATGTTAGTTGACGGAAAAACTATTTACACTGCGCAAGGACTGAGGGTAGGACTTTTTACAAATACAGACGAAATGTAAGTAAGAGAGAGGATTTATTTTGAAACGTGTTGTTGTCACCGGCATAGGCATTGTTTCCAGCTTAGGAAATAACGTAAAAGAAGTTCATCAGTCACTATTTGACAGTAAACCTGGTATCTCCTTCTCCGAAACACAAGCCGAACTCGGTTTTAGAAGCCACGTACATGGGCCGATTAACATCGATAAAAAAGAGTTTATTGACCGCAAACTTCTAAGATTTATGGGTGATGCTGCCGCCTATAGTTATATCGCAATGGATCAAGCGATAAACGATGCGGGTTTAGAAGCTGGCCAAATCTGCAACCCAAGAGTTGGACTGATTACTGGATCAGGTGGTGGTTCAACCGATAATACCGTACAAGCTGCAGATATTCTGCGGAAAAAAGGCGTTAAACGCGTTGGTCCTTACATGGTCACACGAACCATGGGATCCACTACTTCCGCCTGTTTAAGTACCGCATTTAAAATTAAAGGCCTTTCTTATTCGATAAGCTCAGCATGCTCAACAAGCGCACATTGCATTGGAAATGCGGCAGAACTTATTCAACTCGGTAAACAAGACATGGTTTTTGCAGGCGGTGGTGAAGAACTCCACTGGTCAATGAGTTGTATGTTTGATGCGATGGGAGCACTCTCATCAAAATACAATGAAACCCCTAGTTCCGCTTCGCGGCCTTATGATGCAAGCCGAGATGGATTTGTAATTTCTGGTGGCGGTGGCATGCTAGTTCTTGAAGAACTAGATCATGCTTTAAAACGCGGCGCAAAAATTTATGGTGAACTCGTAGGTTACGGCGCAACGTCAGATGGGCATGATATGGTGCAACCCTCCGGTGAAGGCGCTATTCGCTGCATGCAACTCGCTTTAGAAGGGGTTTCTAAATCCATTGATTACATAAATGCGCATGGAACTAGCACACCGGCGGGTGATATGAAAGAATTACAAGCCGTAAAATCAGTCTTTGGTGACAATATTCCAAAAATTACGTCTACAAAATCTTTAAGTGGGCACGCACTCGGTGCGGCGGGTGCTAATGAAGCAATCTATTCACTCATTATGATGGAAAATAATTTCATTTCACCTTCTGCCAATATTCAAGAACTTGATCCTGAGGCAGTGAACGTCCCCATTGTGACTTCTCGACTAGATAATATTGAGCTGAATACGATACTTTCAAATAGTTTTGGGTTTGGCGGCACCAATTGCAGCCTCGTTTTCCAACGCTACAAATCATAAAATAAAGGCACATCATCAAATCAGATGATGTGCATTTATTCATTTCTCAATGAAAAAAACCATTGTCCAACGAGAGTCTTTATGTCAATTAGGCGCTTGGGCCAAGAATTTACACCCGGTCATGCAGCGAATTTACGCTAATCGTAATATTACGTCGTCGACCTTACTGGAAAATACACTTAATCACCTGCTTCCCTTTACAGAATTAAAAGATATTTCGAAGGCCGTTCTTCTATTGGCCGAATCACTTCAGAATAAAGAGTCTATTATTATCGTCGGTGACTTTGATGCGGATGGTGCAACAAGTACCGCTCTCGCGATTAAGGCACTAAGACTCATGGGCGCTACTAATATTACTTACACAGTGCCCAACCGATTTAAGTTTGGCTACGGTTTAACGCCGGGAATAATTGAAGAAATAAAACATCAAAAACCAAATTTAATTATCACGGTTGATAATGGCATATCCAGTATTGAAGGTGTAGTTTGCGCGAAACGCGCTGGAATTAAAGTCATTATCACGGATCATCACTTGGCAGGGAAAAATTTACCCGAAGCCGATGCCATCGTCAATCCGAATCAACCCGGCGATGATTTTCCTGCTAAGTCTACCGCCGGCGTTGGCATTATTTTTTATTTGATGCTAGCACTGCGCGCTCATCTTCGTGAATCTCATTGGTTTGAAAACAATAACCTTGCCTACCCTAATTTAGCTCAATTACTCGATCTTGTTGCGCTAGGTACGGTAGCAGATGTTGTGCCTTTAGAACATAATAATAGGATATTGGTCGAACAAGGTTTACGACGAATTCGCTCCGGCATGGCCTGCCCTGGAATTCGCGCATTAATTAAAATTGGAAAACGAAATGAAGCAAGCTTAGGGGCCAATGATCTTGGCTTTACCTTAGGCCCAAGGCTGAATGCAGCCGGACGTTTAGAAGACATGTCTATTGGAATAGAATGCTTATTATCCAATTCAGAAACTGAAGCAAATGCAATAGCTATTCGACTTGAGCAAATAAATGCGGAACGTAAAGCCATCGAGCTAAAAATGCAACAGCAAGCATTAAAGGAGTTGCAAGCTCTTTTAAACATGGATGCTACAAAAATTCCATTAGGTATCTGTGTCTACGAAAAAAATTGGCATCAAGGCGTTGTTGGCATACTCGCTGCCCGCTTAAAAGAAAAATATTTTCGTCCAGTTATTGCCTTTGCATTAGCAGATGAAGATGAAATCAAAGGCTCAGCACGTTCAATTCCTGGTTTTCATATTAGGGATGCATTAGATGCCATTGCGAGCCAACACCCTTTGATATTGAATAAATTTGGTGGCCATGCAATGGCTGCAGGACTTTCCATCAACAAGAATCATTTCGAACTATTTCGTTCTTTATTTGATGATCAGGTCAGAAAACATATCTCGCCAGAACAACTCAGCTATTGCCTCGCAAGTGATGGAGAACTAACGTCTAAAGAGCTATCAATTGACATTGCCAAAATGCTAAAAGAAGCCGGTCCCTGGGGGCAAAATTTTCCGGAACCTCTGTTTAATGGCCGGTTTCATATCAATAGCTTTCGAATATTAAAAGATAGACATTTAAAGTTACAACTTTCTACTATTGATAAAAGAGAAAATATGGATGCTATCGCATTCAACTTTTTAGATGATGAAACAGAGCATGTTGATATTCAATGTGGACAGACGGTTAGTCTCGCCTATAAATTAGATATCAATGAGTTTCGAGGGCAAAAAACGCTGCAATTATTAATTGAAGATTTATCGATTGTCTACTGAAAATTACTTGCAGCCAAGCTCACCATTTTATAATCAACTAAAAAACGCTGATAACCATAAGCAGTCCACTCTCTAATCGGAAACCCTTTTTCGTAACGTTTATTAGGGTCATCTAAATTGATTGCTGCATAACAAGCTTTATTTTTATCTTCTAGCAGCGACATATCATCTTGCTCAACAACGTGCAGTGCTTGGTAGGCTTTCAATAGTGGCAATACATCCTGCAAGTAGTGATTAACACTCACTACGTTATAACAAACACTCGAACCCAACGAATATTTATAATGCATAACCTCAGAGCTATCTTCCGGTTTTTTTCTAACGAGCGCTTGGCTAGTCTCACCTTGTTCTTGCCAATGTGGTTTGCTATTTTTTTGACTAATACCTAATTTAGCACTAATCACTATGGGTGCTTCATTTTTATCAGTATAGCGATAAATCACATTTTCATTCTTGTTAAAAATAATATAATTATTACGCGTAGAATCATGCTCTATGCGCAAATAGTTTTCAGTAATGAACATGCGAACCTGATGCTCTGGTTCACCGGGCTGCTGTTCTAACCATGTTAAAATATAGCCCGGATATTCAGTAGGAAAAATGTGATCATCACTTAACTGCTGATTCGACACACAAGCAGATAGCAAAATACTTATTAAAAATAAGACCCAAGTGATTAACTTTTTTGATTTCATGCCTTTAAATACATTTAGCATCGCGTGATATTAATAAAGTAAAATAATTATTTGAAAATAGAATTATACCCTGTCTCCATGAATTTCGTTATGCCACTTTAATATGCCAAGGTTCAAATCTAACGCCGAAGGGATTATCTTCATGGTATCTAATCTTGATGTAGCCAATATCCCGTAGTTTTTTAAATTCTGATGTTTTTGCAAAATCTAATGTGAAATTTCTTCGACCATATCCGTATTTTCCAACGTCAAAGTCGCCAATTCCATGGAAAGAATGCCCTGGCGGGGCAAGTGAACGCGAAGCTAAAGACAAGTTTCCACCATTGCGGTGGGCTTTCGATAAAAATAAATGAATCTGCTTGACGACTCCTCGTACGCCGGATGTTAGGGTAATATTACGACTGACATCTTTTCGAATCTTTTTATACAGATTTTGCGGCTCGCCACGAATCAAATAATGCCCCGTGTGCGGAATTTTCACAGTATCCCTACGTTTAACAACTTCGGTAATACGAGTTGAAACTTTTTCACCAAAAAAACCATAATCTTTTGAGTTTGTATAAAAAACTAATTCTAGAAATTTAATTTCGGTATCCGTAAATGCACCAATTCTAGAATAATTTCTCGCATAGCGTAGTGCTTGATCAAAACCTACGAGTGAAAAGTTAGCATAACCAATGGTAGACTGTAATCGGCTCAAACGCTTAACGACGCGAGCTAATAATTTAATCTCTCCCGCGCTGAGTTTGATATCATCATCAAAGTGTCGATCAAAATTTTTGATTTTTGTTAAGTAGTCTTTAACAAAATGACTGTCATCCATTTCTGTCGCAGCAAAAACAGACGAAATACTCGTGGCTCCCGCCGTAGCGCCGCTGATCACACAATATTTTAGAAAATCTCTTCTATCCACTATTTAGATCCGATCATCTTATTACCAACCACTTAATAATAGAAACCAATACGAACTAAATCTGGGCGCTAAACCGGAAAGTTATTACATGCCTATCCCTAAGCAGCAATTCCTGTAGGAATAAAAAATACCTGTTTCGCATCTTGGTACTGATCCTCAGATATCTCTATAACAGATTCGACTGACTTCTTGCTCAACCCTGTAATCTCCCAGGTTTTTGCGGAGATATTTAATTCATTTATATCCAAGGGTATATTTAACATTTTTAATGCCGCTATATTTGCAGCTATATTCACTACTGCGGATTCCATTTTATGTAAAGAACATCGGCTAGGCTCATGATGATAAAAAGCAGTATCAACCAAGCTCGCGGGTAAATTCCAGTTTTTCAATAACTCCCCACCAACTTCGGCATGCGTAAAACCGAATTCCAAGCTTTCTGCATCGACCAAACTCATCTTTTCATCATCCACATAAGACATGACAATACTCATTTCATTTGGCATACACTGGTACATCACTAAGCGCCCAACATCATGCAGCAAACCCGCCAAAAAAAGCCTGCTTTTATTCATCACTCGGCATTTTGCGGCCAAATTTTTAGCCAACATAGCCGTGTATAAACTTTCACTCCAGATCAATTTATGGGCGGCCGAGGGAATATTTGAATTAACAAAAGATTCCATAGCAACGGCTGTCCAGACTAACTCCCTTAAACCGTTCATGCCAACCAACATTACCGCTCGTTCTAAAGTATCCACTTTAGCTCGGTTGCCATAAATGGGACTGTTTGCTATTCGCAACAGTTTTGCTGACAACACTGGATCCGTCGCCAATACTCGTAACGCATCATTTACACCAGCAACATCATTATCGACTAGCTCATTGAGTTTGAAGGCTATATCAGGAACAGGAACCAGTGACTTTATTTGCTTTATGAGGTCTTCAGGTTTCAAGCTAACTTTCCACACAGATTATTTGATAACTAACCTATATATCGCATATCAGCCAATAAATCTTTACTAAAAGTTGCTTGTCACTTGGTTCACATCACCTCATCTATTTGCCGACTTGTTAATGAATAACGATTAAACTAAATTTTAACACACATGAAAAAAAATCGTACCTTGTTGTTATTCTGATACTTTATGGATCTAGGTATAACATTAGGGCGTGTCGTCAATCATCGACAAACTCGGCAGCTTTACGTAAAACCTCAATTCCAGCATTCATCTTATAAGCATTCTCACTCAGATAACATCTCCAAGATCTTGCGCCTACACAACCATGAAACAACCCTATGATGTGTCTTGAAATAGAAGCCAGGCGAATACCCTCCGATAAGGCTTGTTCCACATAAGGATAAAACTGTTCAAGAACCTGCTTGCGGCTCAATGCTTGGCTTGAGTCATCATAAATTAGATGATCAATTTCCTTTAAAATAAATGGGTTATGATAAACGGAACGCCCTAGCATCACCCCATCTACATGCTTTAAATGCTCACTCACTTCATCAATACTTGTAACACCACCGTTCAAAATAATGTGTAAATCGGGATATTCACGTTTAAGTTGGTAAACATAATCATAACGCAACGGTGGAATATTTCGATTTTCTTTTGGACTTAGTCCCTGCAACCAAGCCTTTCGTGCATGAACAATAAATACATTGCAACCAGAGTTCGCAACTGTATTGATAAAATCAGCAAACTCAGCATAACTGTCAATTTCATCGATCCCAATTCTGCATTTTACAGTAACCGGTAAATGGGTCGCACTGCACATCGCGCTAATACATTCTGTGACTAATTGAGACTCTGCCATGAGACAAGCACCAAAACGTCCTGACTGAACGCGATCACTGGGGCAACCGACATTTAAATTGATCTCGTCATAACCCCATTCTGTGGATATCTTGCTACAGTTTGCGAGCGCCTCAGGATCGCTTCCACCCAGCTGAATCGCTACCGGATGTTCTTCTTTATTAAAATCTAAGAGTCTCTTTTTATTTCCATGAAGAAGCGCTGCAGTAGTGATCATTTCGCTGTACAGCAATACACGTTTTGAGATGAGGCGTAAAAAATAACGCTCGTGGCGGTCTGTGCAATCCAGCATTGGAGCAACAGACACAGTACGCTTTATAGTATTTTCTACTTCCATAAGATAATAAGTAAATCTAGGCCTGGAGCCTGTCCTAGACATCAAAGGTCTTTTGTTACAACAAGGTGTTTACGCTTTTTTTCAAGAAAGGACTTCATTAATACCCGGCTTTTGAGTACAACCCCTCCTAATAGATGATCTAAATTTATTCTAAGTAAGCACTTAGCTTCGCGTAATTGTTGATTATTCACAAATACGTTATTTGCTAATGCGAGTAGTGTTGCGCCAGAAACTGAATG
>JALUUH010000009.1 GCA_027021445.1 Gammaproteobacteria bacterium | reverse complement strand
CGGTGGTTGAGGGAAAATAATTTTTATTCGGTAAGCAATTTCGACTCGACGATTGAGTGGGTTGTCGCTGCCATCAATCGTGGGAGAGAGCGGCTGAGTCTCACCAAAGCTATGAACCTTGATACCTGCATATAGCTCAGGCAAACCCGCCGTTACCGTCGCGTCCTTTAGATAAGCAGCTACCGCCTCAGCTCGTTGTTGTGCCAGATTATTATTGAATTCATTGCTACCAGGCTCACTGGTGTGACCGGTGATGGAAAATATCTTGATATCGTGTGATCTCGAACGTTCCACCAACTTGTCGATGGCTTGTTTGTGGTCATCAAGTAGTAGGGATGGTAACCCTCCAAAGGGGAGATCTCTTAAAATAATGCGAAAATGCAGGATGAGTCCTTGATTGCCGAGCTGCGCTTTATGCGTAACAACCTGCTCAATCTTTTCGACTAATTGCTCTCTCTGCTCGATTCTTGACGGGGTTGAAACTGACATAGTCTATTGTCTCCTTTTAACCTTCTGGGTATGCATTCCTTCACGTTGTTCCGTTGCTACTCATGAAAATTAATCAACACATAGACATTATCGACTGTAAAATTTAATTTTGTCTATCCCGTGAATAGGGGATGCCGGTTAAGAATTTTCTCAGGTCGTAGCGCATTCACCGTCTGAGTGAGCTTGATAGGCATACGCATTTGCATTTTAATCAATAACATAACGAAGCTTTGAAGCGGTCAACTGAGGAATTTAGGTTAAAGTTACAGATTACGTCGCGCAATTTCCACAAATTCCACTTTGGAATTTTTGTGCTGGGGCATCGTTGTGCCGATGTTTGCGTTAATATATGTTGGGTCGGCGATAAGATATTTATTTCCCTGGTATGTTATTGAATCGCCGTCTATCGGCATGTTTAATTTAACGGCAGTGGCAATATGCCCTGGGTAGTGTAATCCGACGACATCAAGTGCCAGCAGTTCTTGCACTAGCCAAGCAAATAGAATGGCTCGGTCTTCACAGTCAGAAGCGGGATAGAAAAGGGTTTCTTCGGCGAATAATGGGTTTTCGTAACCAAACTGCTTGTCATCAGTCGCGTAGGTGAGAGAAGTTTGCACGAATCGTAACAGTAAGTTTAGTGCTTCTTGCTCAGTGAGTCCTTTAACGAGAGGACGAAATTGTTCAATAATTTGTTGTCGAGTGGAATTATTTAACTGTGAGTTGAAGAAAATTCCCCAATGCACCTGGGGGTAGGTGCTCATAAAGTCGATTAAATACTTATTCGTGTTACTGTTAATTGTGTATTGCTTATTGGCATACTTAAATTCTAGGTCTCGTTTTTGTTCAGATAAACCCGTTGCCATTAGTTGAGGCAGTTGCATATCAAGTGCTTGATCACTGCCTTTATAGTTAGCGTCATAGGTAAATACTTTGTGTAGCCGCAGTTGCTTTCCACCGTCAAAATCTAAGGCGTAGTATTTCGTTTTATCATATGTGAGATAAGTCGTTGAATAGATTTTTTGTTGACTGGCAAGTAATAGATATATACGACGGTTCTTAAATGCGATGCGTGCTTTATAGCCTGATTTGATTAATACGAACCAAGAAAAGAGTGCTTGTTCATTTTTTCGCTCGGGATAGAGTTTTTCTGCGACTTTGTTGATTAATACGGCATAGGCCCAGTCATTGAGTTTTAGTTGTTGTTTACTGCTTTGCAGTTGTTTTAACAGAGGTTCATATTCTGATTTCGCGAGCAGACTCCATTGTTGACTAATAGTGTCTTTATTTATTCTTCCGCGCAGCGGTTGACGGATTTTTTTGTCGTATGGAAAGATGAGAGGAATACCAAAATTATTGACTTCGATTATATGGCTCTTAACCGGTTGATTGATGATTTGTTGGGGTTGCGGGGAAGGCTTAGGGATTGGTTTCTGCGGCGGAAGTTTGATGAGTACCTGTTTTTTTGCAGATGGTTTGTTGGGTTCTGTTTTAGGCGCTTTGGGAGGGGTAATGATTTTTCTTTTTTCTAATAAAGGTTTGCCCTTAAGGGTATCAAGTTCGATCCAGGTTGCTTTTAAGAAGCCTGCAAACTCTTTGTCTTGTTTGGTTTTATAATTAGAAAATTCATTAAGTTGTTGCATTTTCCAAGTGTTGAAATCGTTTTGGGCCAGGTTTGAAAAAGGTATCAGAGCAATGGTGATGGATATAAAAAATACGGAAGTCCTGACTTTCATCATCTATCCTTAGAGGTTTGGGCGTGTCCGAGAACAGACTGACCTACTGTGAACAAACCTGATTGCGCAGATTTCCCGATCAAACTTGTTCAATAGCGACGGCTATTCGCCTCATATGATCGAAAAATATAGCTGATCAGGCGTGCTTTTTTGGCCATGGGTGGTCTTATGCAGTGAAGCACAGGGATGTGTCAGAGTGTGCGTGACGATCGCTGTTCTCGGACAGCATCCTAGTCTTACATGCCTATGTGGAAATCGTAGTAGTCTACTCACGACTAACTAACGTGCCATAGCGACGACTGTTGCAACTTTATGTTTGATTTTACCCGGTAAAGAATTCATTCGTTGATGCATCGCTAATAAAAAGCTAGCTCCCGTTCCGGTATGGGTGTTTTTGAAGGCATACATGCCTGAGCTATATTGTGGATTTTGTTTTACAAATGTTTTAACTGCGGCAACATCGATGTTGTGTTTTTTGATGATTGCTTCAGCTTCTTTAACCGCTTTTTGCTTGCCTTCGAATAACACCATTTGTGCGCGTGATTTGAAATTGACCTCGCTATCGCCGGAAGTTTCAAGTGGCAGAAATAATACATTGGGGTAGTCAGTCATTACTTTGCTTTGCACTCCATCGCTAGCGGTGGAGGGCAGACACCCAAAGGGTTTAACCGATACCATCATATGTACTTTTTTGTATTTGCTTACATAAACGAGACTGCCTACTTCCATATAAGCCTCACCACCGCCTTGATGTTTATTGTAATAGTCGTGTGCAAGATTCGCCAGTGTTCGGTTGTTTACGGTATTATTGGCCTTCCATCCCATTGCGCCGCGATACACATTATAAAAGGTGTTTAGCGTGCGGCGTAATGCGAATAATTTGAATTCTTTTTTATACGGGTTTTCTCCTTTGCCGATTCCTGCATCCTCTTGTTCTATACCTCGATGATTTTGCGCGACGATTTCACGGGAATATAAAAGATGCTCAATCCATGTTGTAAGTGGCTCCATTTTAACTTCCGCGCCTTCTTCGACGAGCCACTCTTTAAAGTGGTAATTCCCTTGCCCTTCGGTGAGACTGGCCCAAAACTCACCGGTTATTTTAACAATGGGGATGATGCGAGTGTAATCACATTTCACCTCAGCAAAGAATTTTTTTGCTTGACGTAAGTTTTTCAGGATAGGCTTTTTGTGCTGTAGTGCATCGGACATCAATGCCATAGATTTAGATTTAGCAGCCAGGGTAGCACCAGGCTCTATTTCGTAAGGGCGTATTTTATTGACTATACCATTAATTAAATCGCCAATGATGATGGCTTTCATTAAACCGAGTATAAAATCTTTATTGAGGTCGAGACCAGGGCCGTCATTGCCATCACCGTCTAGTTGGCCTACACCTCCGTCTTGTTGAAATAATATAACGCGAAAATTTTTAAACCCGGCATCAATAACGGCTTTGCGATATTCTGATTCATACATGCCAAAGCGACAAGGGCCGCAGGAACCTGCTGTAAGAAATACATATTTTTTTTCAATTTCTTCCTTAGACATCGTTTGGTTTAGTTTTTTCAAAAAATGTACGAGGTTTCCTACTGTGTAATAAGTGGGGTTGCACTGTCCACGATTGCAATATTCTTTACCGACGGTTAAGTCGCTGAAATCAGGTTGCGGCAGACGTTGCGCGTTATATCCTAGCCCGTGCATGACGCCTAAAAAGAGTTCTTCATGGGCTTCGGTTAAGCCACCAAATAATAGTGTAGTTTCACTGCGTTGACTGGCCAGAAATGTAGGTTCTTTGGGTCGATGAAAGTGGATTGTACTTTCTGGGCTTACGCTCGTTTTATCTTTGAACTGTGGGCTCATAGTGATGTCTTGCTGAATCATGTTCTTTTGATTAAGACCTTGATGCATGAGATTAGTCCTTTTTGTGAGTTGGGGTTAGATGAGTTAGGAATGAGGTAGAAATACAATACCCGCAAAAAGACAAGTAAGGCGGGTATTTTAATAAATGGTTCATTCCTTAGGCCTAAGCGATGCTACATGTAGACTCTTGAACAACGGGTATATCGACGAGTTTCACATGACTACGTGTTTTCAAATTTCGTTCGTATTGACGCAATGCATACATTATAGTTTCTACTCGAATCTTGATGGAGCCTGTAGGACGGTTTTCATCTATATCATGAAAGGTGAAAAAAGGTGTTTGAGTCTTTTCTAAAATTCCCTCAATGATATGGTATACCGGTGCATCCATGCCGCATTTAAAATTACTTAAGTCAATAACTGTTAGATTAGGATGTCTTGCGGCATATTTTGCCGCCCATATTTTTAAATTGGTGTTCGCACTATAGGGGTTGCCAAAGACATCTGTAATGTCTTTGCCGTGTTTGATTTTTCCAGATTTAATATCTTTTCCAAATAAGGCATTTAGCTCATCTGCGGAATCTGGTAATGAGTCAACAAACAGTATTGGAAACCCTTGTTTCTGTATTTCATCTACAATTTCGTGGTTTAGTCCTGGATCAAGGTGATAAGGCCTACCTATCATCAGTAAGCCAACCTCGTTATTTTCTTCTAAGCCTTGCAAAACTTTGCGGCCTTGTTTTGTTTGTAGGTCGTAATATCGATCCATCGCTTCCCAGGCTTCTTTTACGGCAAGGGCATTTTCTTCCAAGCCTAAATCCAATATTTCGGCGAACGAATCATACATTTGTTTTACCACTAAATTGGGCTCGTTAAGATGTATGGCATCGTCAATATAGTGTATTTCGTGATCTGAAAATAGGTCTTTTTCTTTGGTGAATGCTGCGCGACAGACATTGGATGCTGACTGAACGCTTGGGCATGAGCGCGAACCGAGGGTGTGCGTTAGTCTCTCGTGGAGTGAGATAATGGATGGAAAATAGATCACATCGACGTTCTTTTTCATGAGCAGATTATGGATGTGAGATATCGCAATTTTTGATGGAAAGCAGGGATCAATGGATCCGCGTTTATAGCCTTCTTTATAGAGTTCTTCCGAAGTGAAGTCAGACCAGATAATTTTTTTAACCCCGAGTGCCTCGAAGTAGGTGCGAAAAAATGGTGCGGATGAGTACATGTTTAGCACACGGGGCATGCCTATGCGCAGTTCTTCACGTTTTTTAATAATGTCGACAAATTGTCTCTCAGCATTGTTTTTTCCCCATGGCGTGCTAATTATATTGCGTAGTAATGTATGGTCGGGGCGCGCAACAATCGGGGGTTTATAGGAACGAAAAATTTGTTTGGCTGCGCTGGCAACTAGATTGGGATAGAGTCGAGTGTTGGCTTTTTGGTTGATGTTAATGGCTTTGAGTTCTTCTACATCGGTTGTCGCGCCTTTTTCACAGGTTGCGATTATAAATGCAGATTTTTTTCCTGAGCTGGTTTCTGTATTGACAAAGGTTCGTAAACATTTGTTTTTACAAAAATAGCATCGTGTATCTTCATTGCGGATAGTTGTATAGGAGAGGTCTTCTATTTCCGGTAGGCCAATAAATTGGGTGCTTTTTGTTGCCGTGATTTTTTTAGCTTCTAGGGCGCAGCCAATAGCACCTGCGGTTCCGCAATATTTATGTACTTGCACATCTGCTTCTGGAACACGTTCTTTAATATAATCAACCTGGGCTTTAACGGCCGCCATGTTTCTCTGAGTCCCGCCTTGTAAGATGAAACGTGTTCCAAATTTTTTGAGGTTCGGTTCTTGGGCGATATAGAGCCAAATATTTTTGGGTAATACTTTTGCGAGTCCTGCCATAATTTCATGGCGCTGCCATCCTAGCCGCTGAAAGTTAACAATATCTGATTCTAAAAATACCGCGCAACCATAACTAAAGACTGGTGTTGTTTCTGCGCGAAAGGCTTCTGTCGCATATTCTTCCACGGGTAGACCAAAACGTTCAGCGGTATTTTGCAAAAAATATCCGTTACCGGCGCTACATTGTGTATTGAGTTTGAAATCTTTTACCACACCATTTGTAATGAATATGATTTTAATATCTTGGCCGCCAACATCAATGATGACATCAATGTCGTCATAATAATGTAGCGCGGCTCTGGAGTGGGCAACGGTTTCAACTAGGCCAATGTCGGCATCGAGAATATCTTTTAAAATGTCTTTCGCGTAACCGGTGGTACCTACCCCTTGGATATCGAGCTTGGCTCCAGTTTCCTCGATATTATTTTGCAGGTGTTTAATAATGACCTTGGCATCTGCGATGGGGTTACCTACTGATAATTGATAGGCCTGGGTGATGAGTTCGCCATCTTCACCGATTAATACGCCTTTTGTCGATGTGGAGCCGCCATCAATTCCAAGCCAGGCTTTAATGGTTTTGCCAGTTTGGGCGAGAGGGACTTTGGGGGCAGGTGTTGCTTTATATTCATTTAGAAAGTGGTGTAATTCAGCATCATCGACGGTGAGACCAGTATCCGCAACGCCATCTTGTAATGAATGTGTGCGTCCACCAGTGACAAATTTTTCTAATTGTTCAGTTCCCGTATATAGGCCAATATTTGCCGGTTCGGTTATTCCGTAGAGCACACAGCCGTAGGCAGCATATAATTCTGCGTTTTCAGGAACGATAATTAAGTCTTCAGGATTCTCAATATCGCCAATCGGTATGTTGCGTTCCGCCCAAATTTTGGGTATGGCTTCTTTCCATGCATCGCGCATCGCAGGAATAAATGTATTTGGGCCACCGAGCAATAATACTTTGGGCAGCAAGGTGTTGCCACGAGTTAACACGGATAGATTTTGTTGCACAATGGCGGAAAATAAAGAGGCCATCAGCTCGTCACTAGCAACGCCTTGTTTTTGTAATCCGTTAATATCGGTTTCTGCAAAAACGCCACACTTGCCTGCAACCTGATGTATTTTTACCCCGTTATACGAAATGCGTGTTAATTCTTCTCCGCTTAATTTTAATTTCGCGCAGATTTTGTCAATAACAGCGCCCGTGCCACCGGCGCATTTATCGTTCATGGATAAGATTTTTCTTTTTTGTTTGGTTTTAGGGTCAATGCTCCAGATTATAATCTTTGCATCTTGTCCGCCAAGTTCAATGACTGAGCCGACATCTTGATAGCGTTCTTCCACCGCTAAGCTGACCGCATTGACTTCTTGAACAAACTTTGCCCCGATTAAAGGGGCGACATTGGCGGAACCCGAACCGGTCATAAAAACTTGAGTGTGGCGCTTGGTGATTGCGTAATTTTGATTAATCAGGGATAAAAATTCGAGAACTTTTTCGGCTTGTTTGGTGTCGTGACGTTGATAATCACTCCACAAAATTTCTTGGGTATTTGCTTCGGCGACTACCGCTTTGACGGTCGTTGATCCTACATCTATCCCTATAATAAGATTCGCTTGTGCCATGAATTTCCTAGCTTTTTGTTGTGCGCTTTTCTCAACGTTCGCGTTAAAGTAAAGCGGTATGTAAAGTAAGTATTGCTTGACGCGTTAAGCAAGGATAATCCTAGCACTCGTTTTACAAGAAATCCAAATTAATTCCCAAGTAAAATTCTTATGAATGGCTGTCTATCATTGGCTTCACATAAACACAAAAAGCTTCTCAGTCTTCGGTTTTAGGAATTGCTGAGTATGTTTGCCCTAAGAGCTTGTTCGAGAAATAGAGAACCTACTGTGGAAAATCTATTTCGGCCCCTTTTTCCGAATGAATTCGTTAAATAAAGCCCACTATTCGCCTTATTTATTCGAAAAAAGGGGTTCAAAATAACTTTCCCGCGCATTGGAGTTATGTGTTTCTATTGAGTTCCGGTAGAGTTCTACCGACGAAACGTTGTTTTTTCTCGTGCAACAAAAAACACCCCCGCAATAATCATTGTCCCACCTATTATTTGTAATATTCCCACGGTTTCGTCGAGCAAATAGAATGCGAGTGTAATGGTGATTACAGGCCCGGTGGTTGCAATTATTGAGGTACGTGATGCACCAATACGCTGAATTCCTTCGGCCATTAAAATCAACGGCAAAACCGTTGAGAAGATGGCCATCGGGAGTATTAGTGCGTAGACCTCCAGGCTTTTCACAAAAATATCTAATCCATGAAGAGTAAAAGCGTGTGCCAGCGTGGCACCTGAGGCGGCAAACATTGCGTATGCGGTAAATCGAATGGAGCCATGCTTATTTATAGGTTTAACACTGACCACCGTATAGATTGCAAAGGTGATTGCCGCGCCAAGAACGAGTAGGCTGCCTTTAATCATATCGTGAGTAAATACCGCAGCTTGCTCCATAAAAACCACGACTATACCGCAATAACTCACTAGTAATGCAATGATTACCGTTCGTGTTATTTCTGCGGGGCGTATGAATAAACTGATTAATACTACAAAAGTAGGATACAAAAATAGAATGAGTCGTTCGAGGCTCGCTGGAATATATGCAAGTGCGGTGAAATCTAATAGTGCGGATAAATAGAAACCTATGGCGCCAAGAAAGAGAAACATCGGAACATGGCTTGAGTTGAATTTTATCCCCGGCTGTTTTTTATTCGCATAGAATAATAGCAAAATAAAAAAGGGCAGCGAGAGTACTAAACGAATAGCGAGTATGCTAATAGCATCTATTTCAGGATCTTCCAGGTAGGTCAGTTTAATGAAGATAGCTTTCAGTGATAGCCCGAGTGTAGCTAATAGGACATATAAAATGCCTACCATTAAGCCGTTATTTTTGAATGTTTTAATATTTGAAATCATGAAATCCTGCTTAGACTGAAGTTTATTTATTATGAGGCTTATCATGATGGCAAATAAAAAAGGCCGTAGATGAGAACCTCGGCCTTTTCATTGCTTAATTAAAACTAGGTATTAACAATAATAGCCACTGTGGAGTGTTTTCCACCAAGCTAATTGCTTTAATAGGGGGATATGAATTGCGTGAGTTTTAACCATGGCGCTATTCTGCTACGAGATGAGCGGATGTGTCAAGTGGTATTTGGACGAATCTATTCGTATGCTAGAGGTTCCATTATCCTCTGTATAAAGCGTAGGAACACAGTATAATGTGGCAATTTTTTATTTAGCTTTAATAATTTGGTGAGTTGTAACGATGTATTCACAGATATTTGATCAACCGATGTTTTATAAATCAATAGGTGTGCTTTGTGCTGGATTAGTGGTGGCATTTTCAATGCCTGTAACCGCCAACGCAGAGACTGGATTTGAGGGTGAATTTTGGAAAAAGGGGATTCATTTTCAGATAACGGGTGAAGCAATACCGATTGCTGAAGATGGAATTCATGACCCAACGAATATTACGGCGATGTATGGTTTACAACTCCCGGTCGAGGCGATGCAAGATTTTCCGCGAGACAATGCGGGCTTATTGGATTGGGTTCAAGCATTGAAGCAAGGGCATATTGCTCCACGTTCGGATGTTACGGGTGAAGCGGATGCCTTAAAACCCTTGGATTTGGACATTCTTTTTACCGATACCGGTGCGCTGCCCAATGTACTGTTTCCGCATCAACCGCATACGGAATGGTTGGCGTGTAAAAATTGTCATCCTGCGGTTTTTGTGAAGAAAAAAGGGGCTAATAATATTCAAATGAATGATATTCTCAGCGGAAAATATTGTGGTTTATGTCATGGCAAGATCGCTTTTCCACCCACTAAAAATTGTATGCGTTGTCATTCGGTACCTAAGACTAAGGCCCAGAAAAAATAGTTTATTTTTGTTCATAGTTTTCAAGTTTTTATTTGAGGGTTAATTTTTGGGAATGTCTTGCAATATGAAGGTTGATATTTCTTCTATTGACATTGTACTTGTATCTACATAGGGAATATTTTCGGTTTGATATAAGGCTTCAACCGAGCGTACTTCATATTGGCACTGACTCCGTTTGGCATAATCGCTATTAGGTCGTCGTTCACGACGAATTTGCTGTAATCGATTTGCGTTTATTGTTAAGCCAAATAATTTATTTTTGAATTTTTTAAGTGCCTCAGGTAACTTTTCAGAATTTAAGTCATCTGTATTCAGTGGGTAATTTGCAGCGCGTATTCCATAGTTTAATGCAAGATAAAGGCAGGTGGGTGTTTTTCCAGTACGTGATACTCCGATCAATATAACATCGGCTTCAGCATAGTTTCGAGTGGTGATGCCATCATCGTTAGCCATTGAAAAATGCACGGTGTCGATCCGATCTTGGTAATTGTCTAGTTTTCCCATTCCATGTGAAAGTCCTACATGTTTTGTCGCTGATAAGCCTAAGTGGTTTTCGATAGGCGCGATAAAAATATCAAAAAGATCAAATAAGAGGCCGTTGCATTGCTGAATTATTTTGCGTGACTCCGAGGCAACCAAGGTGCTGAAGATGATAGCAGGCGTGGCGTTTTTTTCGCAAGTACGGTTAATCTCTTTAACAACTTGGCTAACTTTATCCGCGGTATCTAAATAAGGGTGGCGCGTTGTATTAAAACTTGCATGGTCAAACTGAGTGAGCAGGGTATTGCCTAATGTTTCTACTGTGATTCCAGTGCCATCGGATAAGAAAAAGACAGAATAGGTTTTTTCCGTTGAAGTAGTTTGTTTTTCTGATGCAAGCACGCTCATGTCCTAATGTTTGCTTTTTCCCAAGTGTAACCAGGTTTTAACCACGGTATCGGGATTGAGTGAGATGCTTGATATCTTTTCATTCATTAACCATTCTGCAAAATCAGGGTAATCTGAAGGCCCTTGACCGCAAATGCCGACATATTTATTCTGTTCGTGAGCGGCAGTAATCGCGGTGTGTAACATGGTTTTTACTGCGGCGTTGCGTTCGTCAAATAAAGAAGCGACCAAGCCTGAATCTCTATCTAAGCCGAGGGTTAATTGAGTGAGATCATTGGAGCCAATGGAGAAACCATCAAAATATTCTAAAAATTCTTTCGCTAAAATGACATTTGCGGGAATCTCGCACATCATGATTATTTTAAGTTGCTTATCTCCGCGTTTTAATCCGTTCGCAGCAAGAAGCTCTATGACCTTGCGTGCTTCGTCAATGGTGCGAATAAACGGAATCATTATTTGCACATTATTCAAATTCATGTCATCGCGCACTCGTTTTATCGCGCTGCATTCTAATTCGAAACAAGGTCTAAAAGAAGAGGAGATGTAGCGCGATGCACCACGAAATCCAATCATTGGGTTTTCTTCTTTAGGTTCGTATTGGTCTCCGGCGAATAGGTTGGAATATTCATTTGATTTAAAATCAGACATGCGAATAATAACTGGTTTTGGGTGAAAGGCGGCGGCTAAGCTTGCAATACCTTCTGTGAGCTTTTCTACATAGAAACTAATAGGGCCATTATAGCCAGCGCTCAGTTTGTCTATCTCTTGTTGAACTTGCTGAGTTTGCTTGTCATATTCGATTAATGCCTTAGGGTGTACGCCAATGGTATTGTTAATCAAAAATTCTAAACGGGCTAAACCTACGCCTTTGTTTGGGATGTTGGCAAACTGAAAAGCACGATCGGGGTTTCCTATGTTCATCATTATTTCTACGGGTAGCGCTGGCATAGTACCAGCATTACTGCGTGTTACTTCGAAATTTAGTTTCCCGGCATATACCTTTCCAGTATCGCCTTCGGCGCAAGAAACCGTGATCTTTTGCTCATTGTGTAATAGCTGGGTGGCGTTGCCGCAACCGACAACAGCGGGAATTCCCAACTCGCGAGCAATGATGGCTGCGTGACAAGTTCTACCGCCACGATTGGTTACAATCGCTGCTGCACGTTTCATTATAGGTTCCCAGTCAGGGTCAGTCATGTCGGTCACCAAGACATCTCCAGCATTGACTTGATCCATGTTTTTTATATCGAGAATATTGCGTACCGTTCCGCTGCCTATGCGTTGTCCTATTGAGCGTCCAGTGCAAATAATTTTGCCGTTTTCTTGCAATTCAAAGCGTTCAATATCTGCGCCGGTGTTTCGGCTTTCAACGGTTTCGGGCCGTGCTTGAACGATGTATAACTGCTTGTCAGCTCCATCAAGCGCCCATTCGATATCCATTGGACGGCCATAGTGTTGTTCAATAGTCAGCGCGATTTTTGCTAATTCATGTATTTGAGTATCGTTGATACAAAAACGCATTTGGTTTTCGATAGAGACATCAATGGTTTTGACGAGATCGTGATTAGTTGAGTCTTCGTTGTAAATCATTTTAATCGCTTTGTCACCGCGTGTTTTGCGCAATATGGCAGGGATGTTCTTTTCTAAATTGGGTTTATAGACATAAAACTCATCGGGATTTACCGCACCTTGTACAATCGTTTCACCGAGGCCGTAAGCGCCTGTTATGAACACGGCATCGCGGAACCCTGACTCAGTATCTAAGGTGAAAACCACTCCGCTTGCGCCGATGTCGCTACGTACCATGCGCTGTATGCCGGCGGACAAAGCAACTTCACTATGGTCAAACTGTCGGTGGATGCGATAAGAAATAGCGCGATCATTATAGAGGGAGGCAAATACTTGTTTGACGGAGATGAGAATATTATCGATCCCGCGTACGTTTAGAAAAGTTTCTTGCTGGCCGGCAAATGAAGCATCGGGCAGATCTTCTGCGGTTGCTGATGACCTAACGGCAACGGCTGTACCTGGTGAGTCTGCTAGCTGCTCATAGGCCGATCGGATATCATGTTCGAGATCTTTGCGCAATGGCGTGTTGATAATCCATTGACGTATCTCTTTTCCGGCCTTAGTCAGTGCATTCACGTTATCAATATTCAAGCTTGCTAGGAGTTTTTCAATGCGCTGAGCCAAATTGTCTTGTTTGAGGAAATCACGATAGGCTTGGGCGGTCGTGGCAAAACCATTGGGAACACTTACGCCAGATTTGCTAAGCCCTTGAATCATTTCGCCCAGAGAGGCATTTTTTCCACCGACAATGGGGACATCATTCATGCCGAGGTTTTTAAACCATATGATCGTTTTGTAATCCATCTAGTGCTCCATAGTTGGGTACGAGAGTGTTTCCGGTCAAATCTTTTTTTTTCAGCTAGTTATAAATATTTAGGTGGCTTAATCAAGGATTAAGGTGGTAATTATTTAACGTTATATTTATTTTTTAATCAACTCCTAAGCTTATTGCTTTATCTTTCATGTTAATTCTTTCTTTGACTCATTGGTAACGCTGAAAGCTAGGTGGGCGATTCGTATTTTGTTCAGTTTCTTTCCTGTGTTACTGCGGTTTTTTAACTGATTTATACGGATCATTATTACTAAAGCTATGTCTAATTCTTCAATTTCACATCTAAGTATCAAGCATCGAGTCTTAAGTGTAGTCGGCGACGCTGTGATTGTAATAGGCTTGCTAACTTTTTCATTATTGATGATTGCTGGTATATATGCTGAGACCGCTTATGGGCTTGGTATAGAACCTCTCGCATGCCAAAGTGATAAATTATTAATGAAGGGCAATATTTTTCGCGATGTGAGTGAATGGACAAAAACTTAATATATCTATATCTCAATCGCTAAGGGATGGGCGTGCAACAACCTCTAAAGCCTAAGCTTGATCTTGTTTTCAGCTACTTGCTCGAGCATTATAAAAAGCAGTTTCTGATATCTCATGCCATGGCATAACGTGTGTTTGAAACTGCTGAATGGATTCATAGATTTTTCTCGCCTTTGGGTTTTTGTCTATCATTTCCTCAACTACTTGTGCAGAAATTGTTTTTAGTGCCTTCAATACAGGATCAGGGATTCGCTTAACCTGTACACCGTGTTTTTGTTTTAGGGTTTGTAATGCAATGCTATTGTTGGCAGCAAATTCTGCAAGCATGTCTTGGTTTGCGACTTCACAGGCATGTAATACGATGCTTTGCAAATCCTTAGGCAAAGCTTTTAAGGCTTGCTCATTAATAATGCACTCTAGCGTGCTACCGGGTTCTTGCCAGCCTGGGTAATAATAATATTTAGCCGCTTTGTGAAAACCGAATGCGAGATCATTATACGGGCTAATCCATTCTGTGGCGTCGATGGCACCACTTTTTAACGCAGTGAATATTTCACCGCCAGGAATGGTGACGGGAGTTCCCCCGGCGCGCTGAAATACCTCGCCACCGATGCCGGGTATGCGCATTTTTAGCCCTTTGAGATCATCCAATGAATTGATTTTTTTGTTAAACCATCCTGCCATTTGTACTCCGGAATTACCGGCGGGTGAGGGGATTACAGCAAACGGTTTATACAGCTCTCGCCACAGTTCGATACCTCCGCCTTGATAGAGCCACGCATTCATTTCTTGGCCGGTTAGCCCGTAGGGAATTCCGGTAAAAAAGGGTGCCGAAGGTATTTTTCCTTTCCAATAAAGAGAGGGGCCGTGCCCGATGTCTGCACTGCCGTTGGCGACCGTGTCAAATACTTCAAATGCAGGCACAAGCTCGCCGGCACCATAGACTTTAATCTGAATTCGGCCCGCGCTCATTTGCTGGATGAGCTTTGCGAGTGTATTAGCTCCCGTGCCGAGTGCGGGAAAATTTTTTGGCCAAGTGGTTATCATTTTCCACTTTATTTTTTTTCCTGCATAGGCCTGAATACTGGCCAATCCAGAGCCTAGAATCGTGCTACTAATGCTTGCTGTTTTTAAAAAGCTTCGTTTGTCCATTGCGCTTATAGTTTTCTTGCATTGAGGTAGGCGCGTTCGGAAATATCATGCCAAGCCATTACATTTTTTCTGAAGGCACTGAACGACTCAAAAACCTTTTTTGATAGTGTATCTTTGGCTGCAATATCTGCGATGACTTCATCAGATAGTGTGCGTAAAGTTGTTAATACGTCATCGGGCAAAGCCTTTAATTGAACCTTATGTTTGCCCGTGAGTGTCTGTAAAGCTTGATTATTGCGTGCTGTATATTCAGCTAGCATGTCTTGATTGGCAATACGGCAGGCTTGCAATACGATGGATTGCAGGTCATCTGGTAGTTTTTTCAGTGCCTTTTCATTGATAAAACACTCCAGGGTAGTACCAGGTTCATGCCAGCCGGGATAATAATAATATTTGGCGGCTTTGTGTAAGCCAAAAGCTAAATCGTTATAGGGGCCTACCCATTCGGTTGCATCAATGGCACCTGTTTTTAATGAAGTGAAAATTTCTCCACCGGGTAAGCTGACCGGAGTGCCACCGGCGCGTTTTAGGACTTCGCCTCCGAGTCCGGGGATGCGCATTTTCAGGCCTTTTAAATCAGCAGTTGAGTTAATCTCTTTATTAAACCATCCTGCCATTTGCACACCGGTGTTTCCAGCGGCAGTAGGAACAAGTCCGAAAGGTTGGTAAGTCTCAGCCCATAATTCCATGCCGCCGCCGTGATAAAGCCAGGCGTTCATTTCTTGTGCATTAAGACCGAATGGCACGGCCGCGAAAAATTGTGCGGCTTCGATTTTTCCTTTCCAATAATAAGCGGCGCCATGTCCCATTTCGGCCATGCCTCGGGATACCGCATCAAAGATTTCAAATGCAGGTACGATTTCCCCGGCACCATAGACTTTAACCTTCATGCGTCCACCACTCATCTCATTAATGAGTTTGGCGAGATTATTGGCCCCAGTTCCCAGTCCTGGAAAATTTTTTGGCCAGGTAGTTATCATCTTCCATTTGATTTTACGTGCAGCAAATGCTGTATTGGCGCCTACGAGAGAGCTTCCAGCAACCAGCGAACCGGCACCTAGTGATTTAAAAAATTTACGCCTATCCATGTATTCTTCCGTTGTTTATGTTAACAATATGCCCACAGTCTACCGAGGCGTTATTCGGAGCGCAAATTGAAATATTAAGCTTCGTGACAATGAACAAGAAAAGAAGCCTCGTTTCAAAAGTCTTAAAGTATCTGGCACAGATGAATCGCTTTTTAATCAATTGGAGTACCGAATGACATCGGTATAATGGCTGACATACACATACTATTGAGAAACTTATGAAATACACCGATTTGCGTGACTTTATTAAGCAACTGGAAAATCAGAATGAATTAAAACGGGTAGCGCCTACGGTTGATCCTTATTTGGAAATAACTGAAATTGCAGATCGAACCTTACGTGCAGAAGGCCCGGCGCTGTTATTTGAGTCGCCTAAAGACAGCAAAATTCCATTGCTGGCAAACTTGTTTGGTACGTCTAAGCGTGTTGCACTCGGGATGGGTGCGGAAGACGTTACTGCCCTGCGTGAAATTGGCAAGTTGCTCGCTATTCTTAAAGAACCTGAGCCACCTAAGGGTATGCGGGATGCTTGGGAAAAACTGCCTATCTATAAGAAGGTATTGAGTATGGCGCCAAAAATGGTGAGCAAACCGCCGTGCCAACGTAATGTGATTGAAGGGGATGATGTTGATTTAAGTATGTTACCGATTCAAACCTGTTGGCCAGGTGATGCAGGGCCATTGATAACCTGGGCGCTAGTGACGACTAAAGGGCCGCATAAAGATCGTCAGAATATGGGGATTTATCGCCAGCAAGTGATAGGTAAAAATAAAGTCATCATGCGCTGGTTGGCGCATCGTGGTGGTGCTTTGGATTTTCGGGAGTTCCAAAAACAGAATCCGGGTCAGCCCTTTCCCGTGGCAGTGACACTCGGAGCGGATCCGGCTACTATTTTAGCGGCGGTTACTCCGGTGCCAGATTCATTATCGGAATATGCTTTTGCCGGTTTGTTACGTGGTTCACGAACAGAGCTTGCAAAATGTTTGGGCAGCGATTTACAGGTTCCTGCCAGCGCAGAGTTTGTTTTAGAAGGTTTTATATACCCGGATGAAATGGCCGCTGAAGGACCGTTTGGTGACCACACGGGTTATTATAATGAAGTCGATAATTTTCCCGTGTTTACTATTGAACGCATAAGCTTTCGCGATAACCCGATTTATCATTCGACTTATACAGGACGTCCACCGGACGAGCCAGCAGTGTTGGGAGTGGCACTTAATGAAGTGTTTGTTCCCATATTACAAAAACAATTTCCCGAAATTATTGATTTCTATTTACCCCCTGAAGGCTGCTCATACCGTGTTGCAATTGTGAGTATTAAGAAGCAATATCCGGGACATGCCAAACGCGTAATGCTGGGCGTGTGGTCTTTTCTGCGTCAATTTATGTATACCAAATTTGTGATTGTGACCGATGATGATGTGAATGTACGTGATTGGAAAGATGTGATTTGGGCAATGACCACACGCATGGATCCTGCCCGAGATACTACGATGATAGAAAATACGCCGATTGACTATCTTGATTTTGCATCACCGGTTTCGGGTCTGGGTTCTAAGGCAGGCTTTGATGCAACCAACAAATGGCCGGGTGAAACTAATCGAGAATGGGGCCAGCCTATTACAATGAATGATCAGGTAAAAAAACGAGTGGACGAATTGTGGGCTAGTTTGGGTGTCGATTGAGCATAGCTTAAATATGTTGTCGCTATATTGAGACAGTCTGATGTCAGGACGGTGATCTATTGCACAGAATGCTGATCTTGAAACAGTAATGAAGTACGGGTTTTGCTATCATTCTTCGGCGAATTTTCGTTAGTTTTTACCCGTTTTTTACTTTCAGGGTAGAGACTGCATACATACTCATTTAGATACCGCTATGGTAGTCTTGTGAGTTCGGTTTTTATTGGCATTTATAGTGCATTAAACTTTCGTTTTGACCTGCAGTTGTGATCTATGTCTATCGGTTGTTCTCGTTGCGGGACGACAGTTTTTTATCGAAAGCAATAAGCAAAATCTAATAAATGAAAAACATAGGAGTATGCTTCGGGGCGATGAATGTCGGTCTTGAGCAGGTTCCAAGGAAATGAGGTAGAAATATGAGATTAACCCAGTTTTTGGTATTAAGTTCCTGTTTGTTGGCATTGGGCTGTCAAAATGACAGCCTCAACGATAGTCCAGGCGAAGGCGATCAAACTCAAACGACGGCCGCTTCAGTGGTGTTGTCTGATAATGACTTTGGTACTTTAACCCCGATTCAGCAATATCAAGTTGCTAATAAATTAGCGGCTACCTTATACAAAGGAGTGCCGGCTGATGAGTTTTTTGATTTAGGGCGTGGTATTGATAATTTAAAAGTCGATGGCGGCAAAGATTACCTATCCAAAACTCGTGCAAAGCTTACTGAAAGATTGACGGGTGATGAAATTGATACGATTAGGATTGCAATTACTGCTCGTCATGAATTTAATGGCAATATTACACGCGAAATTGCTGCGCAACCCTTGGCGACTATCAGAGAGTTTCCAATGAGTCGTGATCTGTTCGAAGCGTGGATGGCATATAATTTAGCAAATACCATTTTGTTTTCTCCTGCTGAAGAAATTGAGTCTGCTGATTATGTTGATGTGCAACGAATATACGGCGGATTAGTTCAGGCCATGAGCCGCGACGCAAGTATCAGAGATATCATTCTGACTCATCAGAAATCCCAAGCAAATTGGCGTCGTTTTAGATCACCCGAAGATAATACGCGAGAAATGATCGAAATTTATCTTGGACTTTTTGATAAGGACGCCGATGTTCCCAAGGCATCGATGGCGTGTAAAAACTGGTATCTAACAGATGATGCGGAAGGCTATCAGCTTATTATAGATTATAGTGAAGCGAATACCGAGCCTCAGAAAGTATTAGATACATGGGTAACGAGTTGCGAAGATTTTTATGAGTTAATTGCAAATCATGTTTTAGTTATTCCACGAATTACCACTGTTTTAGTTAATCGATTTTTTCCTACGGCGAGTTCGGAACAACGAGCGAGTCTTGTGCAAGATATCGTGGCTAAAAACCCTGTGAGATTTCACGATATCTTTTTG
>JALUUH010000008.1 GCA_027021445.1 Gammaproteobacteria bacterium | reverse complement strand
AACTTTTAAGAAGTGGATTTGTTATATGTACATTTATGATGAGCACGACCAAAAAATAGTAGACGAACGTGTTAGCCAGTTTCGTGACCAGACTCAGCGTTATTTGGCAGGAAAAATAGGTGAGGAAGAATTTCGTAGCCTACGGTTAATGAATGGCCTGTATGTGCAAACACATGCGCCCATGTTAAGAGTCGCTATTCCGTATGGACTTATTTCTAGCACACAAATGCACATGTTGTCGCATATTGCGACTAAATATGACAAAGGCTACGCGCATTTCACGACTCGGCAGAATATCCAATATAACTGGCCCGTCTTGGAAACAGTGCCGGATATTTTGCAAGAATTAGCGACAGTACAAATGCATGCCATCCAAACGAGTGGGAACTGCATGCGCAATGTCACTTCCGACCATCTTGCGGGTGTCGCTGTGGATGAAATTGAAGATCCCCGGCCTTATTGTGAAATTATTCGACAATGGTCTACCTTACACCCAGAATTTGCTTATTTACCACGTAAGTTTAAGTTTGCGGTGACCGGCGCGACAAAAGACCGTGCCGCTTCAGAGATACATGACGTTGGATTGCATTTATTCAAAAATTCTGCCGGAGAAGTTGGCTTCGAAGTATTGGTCGGTGGTGGCTTAGGTCGAACTCCCATCATTGGTAAAGTATTACGGGAATTTTTGCCTAAGAAAGATTTATTATCCTATCTCGAAGCAGTCTTGCGTGTGTATAACCGCATGGGTCGCCGAGACAATATGTATAAGGCACGCATAAAAATATTAGTTCACTCGCTGGGTATTGATAAGTTTCGTGAACTTGTTGAAGCAGAATGGAATGCCATTCTGCAGACATCCTCGGTGAGTTTGGAATTAGATGAGCAAGAAATTTCACGGGTTAAAGCATTTTTCACGCCTCATTCGTATGACAAAACAGCGATAAACGATGTTTCTTTCAATGAAAATATGCGAGAGTTTTCCGCATTTAAAGCCTGGGTTACCCATAATACCAAGGCGCATAAAATACCTGGTTACCGCATTGTTTTTGTCTCGCTAAAAAGTCCTAGCAATCCGCCAGGTGATATCACCGACAAGCAAATGACCGTAATTGCAGAATTGGCTGAGAAATATAGTTTTGCAGAAATACGCAGCACCCATGATCAAAACCTTGTATTGGCCGAAGTAAAACAGGGAGATTTATTTTCTGTTTGGCGGCAGCTAAAAGTGAATGGAATGGCGATGCCAAATATAGGCACGTTGACGGATATGATTTGTTGTCCTGGTTTAGACTTTTGCGCCCTAGCGAATGCGCGTGCGATTACCGTTGCCGAACAGATAAATGAGCGGTTTGATAATATGGATTATTTATACGACTTAGGTGAGCTGCAAGTGAAAGTTTCTGGGTGTATGAATGCTTGCGGTCATCATCATGTTGGGCATATTGGTTTGTTGGGAGTGGATAAAAAGGGCGCTGAGTGGTATCAGATTACCTTAGGTGGTTCTGCTGAAAATAATGCCTCTCTGGGAGAAGTGATTGGTCGTTCTATACCGATTGATGACGTTGCAGAAGCGATTGAAAAAATATTAATGGTATATATTGAAGAGCGCAACGAAGGTGAAATATTTTTAGAAACTTATCGCCGTATTGGTAAGCAGCCATTTAAAGAATATTTGTATTCCGATTTTAATGTTTCGTCTCAATCGGTGAAAGGAAATGCTCATGCAAATCATTAAAAACCAGAAAATTATTGAAGACCCGTGGCAATTACTCGAAGTGGATGAAGATTTTCCCGATGGTGATTTTATTATTCCGTTTGTACGCTGGAAAAATGAACGCAATGCGCTAAAAGGCAGAAATGGAAAATTAGGTATTAGCATTAATGGGGATGATGATTTAGATCAACTAGTTGAAGACTTAGATCATTTTGCCGTTATTGCGCTGGAATTTCCTAAATATACCGATGGGCGATGTTTTAGTTATGCACGTTTGTTGCGTGAACGATATAACTATCAAGGCGAGCTACGGGCTATGGGAAATATATTGAGAGATCAAATGGAATTATTGGCTCGATGTGGGATCAATGCTTTTGTATTAGGTGAAAATGAAAATTTAACGGAAGCATTAAACTCCTTCAATGATATTTCCGTAAAGTATCAAAGTGCTGCTGATGCAGTGGAACCGTTGTATAGAAATAGGTAAGCCCAATACCAGCGAGTTTTAGGGCTTGTGTCGTGTTTCTCGAAAATAGGTTTTATTACCGTAAAATTGCTCGTTTTTATTATCTACGTGCCATTCAGGATAACCTAGCACTGGAATAGGTGTTAACATTTTAGGTGAATATATATCCCCTTGTGCAAATAATGATGATACTTCTTCATCTAAATAGGTAAGTTTGTGCGCGAGTTTTTTTGCAAAAAATGAGTCTGTTGCAGTGAGCAAAATAGAATGTGAAGTCATACCAATGTAAGGGTTAAGCGATTTTTCATATAAGGCATGACCAAAAACAAATATTTTCAAATCCGTTTGAATACGCGCTCTGTTATTCCAAAAGAGTTCCTTCCATTGCGCATTCTTGATCAGCGATAAGAGATCATTATTTCTACTGACTACAATGCTTCCGCATTCATCAAATAAGGTGATCGCATTTTCTACCGGGCTGCGATTTGACTGAGTACTCTTTCGAGAAACGATGGCTGAATTTCGGATGACCGCTGCTTTATAGTGTAAATAGTTTAGGGTACTTTTAGTCTTTGGAAAGTTATTCCAAATAAGCACTTGAAAAAAATCATGCCAGCTATGTTCGCGAGTTTGAATTTCGCCAGTTAAAAAAATACGTGGTTCATAGCGCTGTTCAAAGGTTTTCGGTTTCTCAGCTTGTGGAACAAAATGAATAGGTTTATTGTTTTTTGATTGGATATTTTGCGCGGATAAAAACTGGTTATAGTTGCTTAAAGATGGCCATATTGCAAACGACTGGAAAAAATCCTGAGTATTGCTGATCGGGTAAAATAAAGGATGCTCCGAATAGAATAATGGACTCCAGTTCATGTTCGCTATGGTATTCATTCGGTGATTAATGCTTCGACCTTACTAATTTAGCCTCTAGACCATAATTTCTATTTAAACGAATAATTTCCATTAACCCGGCAGACTTGGTTCGAGGTATTTTTTGCAGGATGTAATAATCATTTTTCGATTTTTTTATCTGTAATTCAGGAATTAATAAGGTGGTGCTATAAGATTTTAGACGTTCATTAATGAGTTCTTTGTCACTGGATTTATCTAATACGATATAGAAGTGTCGTTGCTCGGAACTGGTATTAAATTTAACGCCTGGATTAAATGTTTCCTCAGAATCGATTTTGGAAAAGTCTGTTTCCGCATGTACATTTTTAATACCGAGCAGGGGAAGGATTGTAGTGTCTAGACTGGTCAGCTCATCGCTATTATCAAATTCAATGGTGGGTATTTCGGCAACTCCGGATAAGTCTTGCAAGTTGCTTTCTAGCTGTTTGTATTGCTTATCTAGTTCCGCAATATTTGCTTGGCCACTGACAGTCGCGCTAGACATATTGATTGCACCACTGAGTGCAGCGGGTAAGGCCAGCCCTGCCATATAGAGGCTCTTGCTGGTTGTTTTTTCGCCCCAATAAAGCCACATCATCGAAATCCCGATAATGGCCCCAAAAACCACTGCAGCAATGAGAAAATCATAAGTAAAAAAATTGATTTCCATTATCCCTGTTTGCACGCTGACGAAGGTAAATAATCGGGGAAAAAATGCCGCAATAATGCCTGCGCTAAAGCCGATGCAAAAAAGTGTAGGGCGGTTAAATTGCTTAGGAGGCGCTGCTTCTTCACTCATGATAGTTGTCTTCTCCCTGAATATGGTGGTTAAAATGAATGCTTTACGCTAAATATACACGCATAAAGACTGAATTAAAATTAGCGGGATATACAGGCAATTTGATTTTTTACCCCTAGCCAGTTACATTCCTATACCTGAGTAAATCGCTAAATTAGCGCATTGGGTTCTTTCCAATGTAAGGCCGTGGCCTCAGGGTTGAGCAAATGATAAAGGTGTTTTTTATGAAACTGATTCGTTGGGTGTTGGGAAAATTTATTTTAGCTTATGAAAAAATAGCGTCTCCTAAGGGAATTGTACGTGAGCCTACGGTACAAGCGATGATTGATCAGAAAACCCAAAACTTTGAGTTGTATCAGTTCAAGGCATGCCCCTTTTGTGTAAAAGTGAGGCTGGTACTGAAAAAGCAAAGCTTAAATGTCAATATTCTTGATGCTAAAAATAATCAAACTCATCGTGAAACGCTAAAGCAAAAAGGTGGACGCATCAAGGTTCCTTGTTTAAGAATAAAATCTGACTGTGGTAGTAAAGATGAATGGCTTTATGAGTCTGATAATATTATTCGTTATCTTGAACAGAAAGTGGTAAATGCATAAGTGGTTTTAATTTTGAGTGAAACAACTCATTAGCATGCTCTTCTAAGGGAACGGTGCCCGTACTTGTGTTATCTGATGGTAAGGTTATCGATGAAAGTCGGGATATAATGT
>JALUUH010000007.1 GCA_027021445.1 Gammaproteobacteria bacterium | reverse complement strand
CCGAGAATAGAAATCGTAGCGAGGGAAAGTTATTTAGAACCCATTTTTTCGAATAAATGAGGCGAATAGTGGGCTTTATTTAACGAATTTATTCGGAAAAATGGGCCGCAATAGATTTTCCGCAGTAGGTTCTCTATTCTCGGACAGGCTCCTAGGAGGTGCTGTTGACTCGCCAGTCTAAGAAAGTTATGTTGTATAGTGTAGACGAAGATTATTATACACTTATAAAACTTATTTAGGTCGTGTAACTTAATGACAATGGACACTCAATTCATCGTTTTTACCGATCTTGACGGCACCTTGTTAGATTCTAATAATTATAGTTATGAGCCAGCTATTCCTGGAATTAAAAGATTAAAGGATGAAAAAATTCCGCTCATCCCGGTTACCAGTAAAACATTATCTGAAGTTCAAGTATTGCTTTATGTTTTGAAATTGAGATCTCCGATCGTCGTTGAAAATGGGGCATTAATTGCGTTTCCCAAGGGATATTTTGCAAAATATGAGGAAGCAGCTATTGACCTGGAATCTGATGGAGATATGAATATCTTACGTTTTGGGCTTCAGTATTCTAACATCCGCGATATTCTAATGCGTATTCGGGCAGCGCATTCATTTGATTTTCTCGGTTTTGGAGATATGAGTACCGCGCAAATATCCCAGGCCTCGGGCTTATCTTTGAATAAAGCCTCTCAGGCCAAGGTGAGAACAGGTAGTGAACCGATAATATGGAATGACTCGGAACACGCGCTCGAATTATTTCAGAACGAACTCAAGCTGAATGCGCTCAAGTTAACAAGCGGCGGCCGATTTAGGACTGTTGTCGGGGATAATGATAAAGGGCAGGCGGTTCAACAATTAACTCAATTATATCAGAAAAAATATGGAAATAATCTTGCAACCATAGGCCTAGGTGATAGCCTTAACGATGAGAGCATGTTCTCGGTGGTTAATACGCCGGTGGTCGTTCGACAAGCCGATGGCAGTGTTGCTGATTTTGGTGAGCAACATTTTTATTTAACAAAAGGCATTGGGCCAGTAGGCTGGAATGAATTTATTCAGCTTTTTTTGGATAGGAACTGATTCGAAGTTCCGAGAATCAATTGTTTATGATGCAAAATGAATTCAAATGCAGTCTTAGCGAATAATTCTGAGTTCACGATAAAGTGGCATGCCTCTCTACGTTTGGGTTTTGAAAAAAGATCAAAAAAAACGGTGGCCGCTTATGTAAAGCATATTGGGCCGCTTAGAATACAACGCGCTTTTTATCCTGAAGAGGATGGAACTTGTCATGTTTATTTATTACATCCACCGGGTGGCTTGGTAGGCGGGGATGAACTTCAATATGATATTCGTTTAAACGAGCATTCTGCGTGTTTGATCACAACACCGGGTGCGGCTAAAATTTATCGCAGTGATTGCCTTAGTAAAGTAAATCAGCAGTTAAGCATTGCTGCGGGCGCTATTTTAGAATGGCTCCCGCAGGAAAGCATTGTTTTTAATCAAGCAATTTCAGCAACGAATACGAGTTTGCATTTAGAAGAAACGAGTCAGTTATTTTTCTGGGATGTTTGCTGTTTAGGGCGTCCTTCGATAAATGAACGTTTCACCCAAGGTTGTTTTCGACAAAACATAGTGCTTTATCGTTCAGGACAAGCGGTCATTATTGAGAGAAATAGATTTGCCGGTGGACATGAGATTTTTGATGCCGTTTGGGGTTTGCAGTCTTATTATATAAATGCAATCGCCATATTAACGGATAATAATAATCACGGTGTTGCTTCCTATCGCCAAGTCATAGAATATTCAGAAAAACAAATAATAGGTTTAACCCGCAAAAATGGTTTTATTATTTGTCGTTACCTTGGGAATTCTGCTGAGCAAGCCAAATCAATTTTTACTCGTCTTTGGCAACATTGGCGAGCAATGGAAACACATAGAACGAGTATTATACCCAGGATATGGAAAACATAATTTCTATGCCTGTATCTCAATCGCTACGGGTATACCTGAGTCGATACGGAGGATAACGATGGACTTATCACCACGAGAAAAAGATAAGCTACTTATATTTTCAGCAGGTTTATTAGCTGAACGCAGAAAAGAAAAAGGGCTTAAGCTGAATTACCCAGAAGCAGTAGCGTATATCGCTGCGGCCATTATGGAAGGAGCAAGAGAAGGAAAGACCGTTGCCGAATTAATGCATTTTGGAACGACTCTTTTATCCACGGATGATGTCATGGAAGGAATAGCAGAAATGTTGCCTGACATTCAAGTGGAAGCTACTTTTCCAGATGGTACTAAATTGGTTACCGTACACAATCCCATCGTATAGAACACTGTAAGAAGAGGATAAAAAATGATTCCAGGTGAAATGCTTATCGAGTCAGGCGATTTGGAAATTAATATTAATCGTCCGACAATTAAGCTAGATGTTTCCAATACCGGAGATAGGCCGATTCAAGTGGGTTCTCATTATCATTTTTTTGAAAGCAATAGCGCGCTGAATTTTGCACGAGCAAAAACTAAGGGTTATCGATTAAATATCCCGGCCGGTACCGCCGTTCGATTTGAACCAGGGCAAACACGATCAATCGAGTTGGTTAGCCTTGCCGGAAAACGCGAAGTATATGGGTTTAATGCGGCGGTGATGGGTGCGCTCGATCATTAAATCTAAATGCCTAAGGGTCATTTTATATTTTTGATGATAATGAAAATAAGCACTTTTACTGAGTTCGTTCAGATAGCAGGCTGGTATAAAGGGAAAGCAAATGAAAATCGATCGCAAAGCCTATAGTGAAATGTTTGGCCCGACCGCTGGTGACAGGGTGCGCTTAGCGGATACTGATCTTATTATCGAGGTTGAAAAAGATTACACGACTTATGGCGAGGAAGTAAAATTTGGCGGTGGAAAAGTTATCCGTGATGGCATGGGGCAAAGCCAACTAGGACAGCAAGATGTGGTTGATACCGTTATCACCAATGCATTGATCTTGGATCACTGGGGGATTGTAAAAGCTGATATTGGAATAAAAGCCGGGAGAATTGCGGCTATTGGCAAGGCGGGAAACAGGGATATACAAGCCAATGTTGATATGAACATTGGCCCAGGAACGGAGGTTATTGCAGGAGAAGGACAGATTATTACCGCTGGGGCAATCGATGCGCATATTCATTTTATTTGTCCTCAACAAATTGAAGAAGCCTTGATGTCTGGTATTACCACGATGTTAGGTGGAGGTACTGGACCCGCCGCAGGAACGAATGCGACCACCTGTACCCCTGGCCCGTGGCATATTGAAAAAATGTTACAAGCGGCTGAAGCTTTCCCGATGAATCTTGGTTTTCTCGGTAAGGGCAATGCAAGTCAACCGCTTGCATTAAATGAGCAAATCGAAGCCGGTGCCGTTGGTTTAAAGCTGCATGAAGATTGGGGAACTACCCCGGCTGCAATCGATAATTGCTTGAATGTTGCAGAAAATTATGACGTTCAAGTGGCCATTCATACTGACACACTGAACGAATCAGGTTTTGTTGAAGACACCTTGGCGGCATTTAAAGGCCGAACTATTCATACTTATCACACAGAGGGCGCGGGAGGTGGGCACGCTCCCGATATTATTAAAGCCTGTGGTGAAGATAACATTTTACCTTCGTCAACCAACCCAACACGTCCTTATACGGTTAATACGATTGATGAACATCTCGACATGTTAATGGTTTGTCATCATCTTGATCCTAATATTGCGGAAGATGTTGCATTTGCAGAATCACGTATCCGCAAAGAGACGATTGCCGCAGAAGATATTCTGCATGACCTTGGCGCATTTAGTATGATTGCTTCAGATTCACAAGCCATGGGACGTGTAGGTGAAGTTATTTGCCGGACCTGGCAAACCGCACACAAAATGAAAGTGCAGCGTGGTTCACTCAGCGAGGACTCGAGTCGGAATGATAACTTTCGTGCGCGACGTTATATTGCGAAATATACCATTAACCCCGCCGTAGCTCATGGCATAAGTGAACATGTCGGTTCGATTGAAGTGGGAAAAATGGCCGATATTGTATTATGGAAACCCCCCTTTTTTGGAGTGAAACCATCGATGATTATCAAGGGTGGAGCGATTGCTGCGGCTCCCATGGGTGACCCTAATGCCTCTATTCCAACACCACAACCGGTGCATTATCGAAATATGTTTGCTGCCTATGGGCGCGCATTAACTACAACAAGTTTTAATTTTGTTTCGCAAGCGAGCGTAGATAATGATATTAAGACAAAATATGGATTAAACAAAAACTGTTTAGCCGTGAAGAATACCCGCAATATTAAAAAAGCAGATATGCTGCATAATACCTATCAACCGGTGATAGAAGTTGATTCACAAACCTATCATGTACGTGCGGATGGGGTATTGCTAAGCTGTGAACCCATGGCAGAGTTACCGATGGCACAACGTTATTTTTTGTTTTAAAACATAAATAACGCTTTGGGTATAGAAGTGCACAGAAAAGGAAAAAATTTAAAGATGATACAAATCAATGAATTTACCACCGATACTATGCCCATTTTTACCACGATGACTTTGGCATATGATCAACGGCAAAAAAGTCGTTTAAAAGCCTGTTTAGATAACGGTGATGAAGCGGCCATTATATTGCCGCGCGGCAGCCGATTAAAAGATGGCGATATTCTGAAAACCGAAAATGGTAGCTTGGTAAGAGTGATTGCGGCGCAGGAAAAAGTATCCGTAGTTTATAGCAGTGATCGTTTTCTGTTAATGAAAGCGTGTTATCATCTCGGAAATCGACATACACTGGTGCAAATTGATACGCGATTTTTGCGTTATCAAAGCGACCATGTTCTTGATAAAATGATGCTGCAACTCGGGCTTGAGGTCGTTGCAGAAACGGCATCGTTTGAACCTGAAGCGGGCGCTTATTCTCATCACTAAAATGATCTCAATGCATAGTCAATTGCGTTTGCAGCAACTCGTGAGTCCCGCATTGCCCATCGGATGTTATGCCTATTCCCAAGGTTTAGAAGCAGCCATAGAGCAGGCCTGGGTCTATGACGAAGACTCAACCAAAAGTTGGTTGCGAGGCATATTGAAAAACGCAGTGGTGTATAATGATTTAGCGGTATTTGTGAAAATTTATCAAGCCAGTAACGCGCATCGAGTTGACGATATCATTGAATGGAACCAATATATTCTCGCCTTACGCGAAACCTCAGAGTTATATGCGGAAGATATTCAAGTGGGTGGTGCACTGAAAAAACTTTTAACAGACCTAGCGTTTGCAAGGCAAGATATTTTGCATCAGCTACCTATGTGTAGCTACGTTAGCGCATTCTCATTAGCTTGCGCGACTTGGAATATTCCATTGTCAGTGGCTCTCGGTGGATTTTCCTACGCATGGGTAGAAAATCAAATAGCGACTGCCATCAAGCTTGTGCCATTAGGGCAAACTTCAGGGCAGCGCATACTCTCGCAATTATTTGATGACATTGCAGCCGTTGTTATCAAGAGTCAGAAGATTTCAGACCAAGACATTGGCTTCAGTCTCCCTGCTTTTAGCATAGGAAGTAGCTTACACGAAACACAATATACTAGATTGTTTAGGTCTTAATAAGGAAAAAAAGTGAAAAACTCGTTACGTGTAGGAATAGGTGGCCCTGTCGGATCCGGAAAAACGGCCTTGGTTTCGGCTTTATGTTCTGAGCTTAAAAATAAATACAGTATTGCAGTTGTCACCAATGATATTTACACCCAAGAAGATGCAGCGTTTTTAACACGAAATAATGCACTCGAGGCGGATCGAATTATCGGTGTTGAAACCGGAGGATGTCCGCATACCGCGATACGCGAAGACGCATCAATGAATCTCGCTGCTATTGATGAATTGCAAAAGCGCTTCGAAAATCTTGATATCCTCTTTGTGGAAAGCGGTGGTGATAACCTCAGTGCGACCTTTAGTCCAGAACTTTCGGACTTAACCTTATATGTTATTGATGTATCAGCCGGTGATAAAATACCAAGAAAGGGTGGGCCCGGTATTACCAAATCAGATTTATTAATTATTAATAAAATGGATCTTGCACCCTATGTAGGCGCTGATTTGAATGTTATGGCTGAAGATGCAAAAAAAATGCGCAAAGATCGACCTTTTATTTTTAGTAACATCAAAGAACAACAAGGCATCAAAGAAATTATTTCGTTTATTGAGCAGCAAGGATTGATTTAAGGTCGTAGCGGCTGAGGAATGGGCGCGCAACAACTTCCCAGGATTGATCCGGTCTTCGTTCCCCATCTCTGTTTCTATTGAGAAAATATTTCAAACTCATTTTGTGCGGCGCACCGTATTGATGCGTTGAAAATCATGCGCGCACATTAAAGAGGCGTTATTCCAGGAAGAATAAGATGTTAATCATTGAAAGAAAAGTTAAGCAATTGAAATAAAATGATAAAAATAATAGGCATGGTTGCTGCTGAATAGATAACGTTGAACTTTCATAAAAGCGACAAGAATGATAGCTTTTATTAACCATAAAACATCAAATTATTATGAGAGAGAACTAATGAAAAAATTTTCACTATCAAAAATGGCAACAATAATAACAGCGCCCGTGCTAATGACAGGGTTAATGGCGAGCAATGCAAGTGCCGCTGATATCTCATTGAGTGGTAACATCAGTGTTATTTCAAAATATGTTTTACGTGGTGTTCAAAAATCGGCCGAAAGCAATGTTCCAGCCTTGCAAGGTGGATTCGATGCCAGCCATAGTAGTGGTTTATATTTAGGCTATTGGGCATCAAATCTTTCCTACTCAGATGGCGATGATAACGGCTATGAAAACGACCTCTATGGCGGATACTCGGGCAGTGTCGCAGGCGTGAATTTTGGTGTGGGCTTCATCCAATACATATACATTGATATAGAGGATGCCAATGGAACCGAGGCGGTGGTTAATCTAGGTTATGGCCCGGTGACTGTTCAAGCACAATATTTAACAAATGATGTTACTTGGGGTAATGCCGGTGATATTTATTGGACAGCTAATGCCGGTGTTGATTTGCCCAAAGATTTTTCCCTAGGCGTGTCGTTAGGTTATTATACTTACAGTGATAAAGATTCAGATAATAAATTTATTGCTGATGGCTCTACCACGATCACCTCCGGGTTTCGTCACCTCAATGTTTCTATTTCTCATCCCATCGGTAACACCGGTGCAGACATGAGCTTGACCGCTATTTATGGCGGCACAACACGTGATGATACTGAGCAAGGCTCTACAGGCGTATTAGGTATCTCCTATGCTTTCGATATATAAATAAAACCATTAGGTGGCGGTTAAGTATTTCGCCACCTTTTTTATTTTACCTTGCGAACATAAAGAGGTTGTATTAGATGAAAAGTTATTTGCGAAAAATATCATTCATTGTTTGTGCTGCGGGATTATTGCTCTTGTCACAAGTTGCCGCTGCTGCGAATACCATTAAGGTGGGAGTTTTACATTCGTTGTCAGGAACAATGGCCATTAGTGAAACCACTTTAAAAGACACCATGCTGATGTTGGTGGAAGAGCAGAACAAAAAAGGGGGGTTGTTAGGTAAAAAACTAGAAGCCGTAGTTGTTGACCCCGCCTCTAATTGGCCGTTGTTTGCGGAAAAAGCTCGGGAACTAATATCTAAAAACAAAGTAGATGTTACCTTTGGGTGCTGGACTTCCGTTTCACGTAAATCAGTTTTACCGGTCTTTGAAGAGCTAAACAGCTTGTTATTTTATCCGGTACAGTATGAAGGTGAAGAGTCTTCAAAAAATGTATTTTATACGGGCGCTGCACCGAATCAGCAAGCAATACCAGCAGTCAATTATTTAATGAACGACCTAGAAGTTAAGCGCTGGGTTTTAGCGGGTACTGACTATGTTTATCCGCGTACCACCAATAAAATATTGAAAGCTTACTTGCTCGCTAAAGGCGTTAAAGAAAGCGATATTATGATTAATTACACGCCTTTTGGGCATTCCGATTGGCAGAGTATTGTTGCTGATATTAAGAAATTTGGTTCTACCGGCAAAAAAACAGCGGTTGTATCAACGATTAATGGTGATGCAAATATACCGTTCTATAAGGAGCTAGGTAATCAAGGTGTTTCAGCCGAAGATATTCCTGTGGTTGCTTTTTCGGTGGGTGAAGAAGAGCTATCTGGTTTAGATACCGGGCCACTGGTTGGCCATTTGGCTGCATGGAATTACTTCATGAGTGTGGAGTCTGAAGAAAATGAAGCCTTCATCAATACATGGCGAAAATTTATCAAGGATGATAAGCGGGTAACAAATGACCCAATGGAAGCGCATTACATCGGTTTCAATATGTGGGTTAAAGCCGTAGAAAAAGCGGGAACGACGGATACTGATGCGGTAGCAAAAGCCATGATTGGTATTACTACACCGAATCTAACCGGTAGTGTCGCGGTAATGAATCAAAATCATCATTTATCGAAGCCAGTATTAATTGGTGAAATTCAAGATGATGGGCAGTTTGAAACAGTATGGCAAACACCGGATACGGTGATTGGTGATGCATGGTCTGACTTTCTGCCTGGAAGCAAGAATCTTGTTTCATCTTGGATGGCACCAATACTCTGTGGGAACTACAATGTTAAAACCGGAAAATGTGCGGGTTCGGAAGTGCTAGCCGCTCAATAACGGCTCTTCGGGGTGAGATTTTTTTCATCCATCTTGTCCCTCTCTAGGGCGTGTCGTCAATTAATATGACTGTTCTTTTGAAGCCATATTAGTTGACACGACATGTCTTAAATACTTAATAAAAACATCTTACTATTAATAATCTATAGCGCTCAGGCTAAGGTTTTTTTGTGGCAAAAAAATACCTAATGAATTCAAAACAAAAAAGTTTTATCCATTTTTTAATGATCCTGTTTCTAGGCATGATATTCGTTAGCCCCGGCCTGGCGAATACGATTAGCGATGCTGATTTTCGCGATTCATTAAGCGCACTCAATCAAAAAAAGTTTACCCAAAAAATACAGGCAATAGAAAAGCTAGCTGAATTCGATCATGGAAAAACACGTTTTGTTATGCAGTCCTTGCTTGATGGAAATCTCTTTTATCGTAAATCGGATAAAAACATATTTATTGCGGAAAAAACAGATACAGAACTGGTGTTAAAAGATGTTATCAGTTTAGAAGTTATAGATATCGTGGGAAAACGAGATGCGCGAAAGATAAGTGTCAATAATAAAATACGAAAATTACTGAGATTAAAAATATCAGCGATGAGTTTGTCGCACTCAGATCCTAAAGTAAGACATGCTGCAGTTAAAGAAATGATGAAAAAACCGGCGCTTGAGACTAGCAATATATTACGTCAATATGTTGCGTCGGAAAACGATGAAACCGTAAAAAATACCCTGCGTGTAGCGATAGCGCTGTATGATGTAAAGAGCGATGATAAATCAATAAAACTTGCTGCCTTAGATATATTGGGTGAAAGTTCAAGTCTAGAAAGTAAATATGCTGTACTTGCGGTTTTGGAAAAGGATAGCCAAGCTTCCTATATAGAACAAGATCAAGAAATTATTCAACACGCAAAAAAAATATTGGATAGTATTGAAACCCAGCTCAAATTTTACGGATTTTTGGAAACACTCTTTTTCGGCCTGAGTCTAGGCTCGGTTTTATTGCTGGCTGCAATTGGTCTTGCGATTACTTTTGGGGTAATGGGCGTGATTAATATGGCGCATGGTGAGCTCATCATGTTAGGTGCATATACGACCTATGTAATCCAATTGCTGATGCCAAACAATATTGAATATTCAGTATTAGTTGCCATTCCGGCCGCTTTTCTGGTGGCGGGTATTGTTGGAATAATGATTGAGCGTGGTATTTTACAATTTTTATACGGTAGGCCGCTGGAAACTTTACTTGCCACCTTTGGTGTTAGCCTAGTATTGCAACAACTGGTGCGTAGCGTATTTTCGCCACTCAATCGTTCTGTAGAAACACCAGAATGGATGAGCGGGGCGTGGCAGATTAATTCGACGTTAGCTATTACGTTTAACCGTTTATACATACTCCTTTTTTGTATTTTTGTCTTCATCATGCTGTTGCTGATTTTGAAAAAAACCGCCTTGGGTTTATATATTCGTGCGGTATCACAGAATCGTCAGATGGCGAAAGCCATGGGTGTCCGTAGTGAATGGGTCGATGCACTTACGTTTGGTTTAGGCTCGGGCATTGCGGGCGTTGCGGGTGTGGCCTTGAGTCAGTTGACGAATGTGGGGCCGAATATGGGCCAGGCCTATATCATTGATTCATTTATGGTGGTCGTTTTTGGGGGTGTTGGAAATCTTTGGGGAACATTCATTGGTGCAATGTCACTCGGGGTTGTCAATAAATTTCTCGAACCTTGGTCAGGTGCAGTGCTTGCAAAAATTTTGATTCTTGTTTTTATTATTTTATTTATCCAGAAAAGGCCGCGTGGGTTATTTCCACAAAAGGGTCGGTCGGCAGAGAATTAAGCGATGACGGCTCAGGCACATATAAAAAATAAGAGTTTAATTACCCAGCTATTTATGAGCGATAAGGGTAGTCAGATATTTTTTGCATTATTAATGACGATGACTATTGTCGTGCCTATTTTACATTTAGCCGTACCGGCTGATTCCGCATTACACGTTTCTGCCTATACTTTAACATTGCTGGGAAAATATTTATCATTTGCCTTGCTTGCCATTGCTTTGGATCTCGTCTGGGGATATTGCGGAATATTGAGTTTGGGGCATGCTGCTTTTTTTGCGCTAGGTGGTTATGCGATGGGCATGTATTTAATGCGCCAGATTGCAGATCGTGGGGTTTACGGAAATCCAGAGTTACCCGATTTTATGGTGTTTTTAGATTGGCAAGAACTACCGTGGTTTTGGTATGGCTTTGACCAGTTTTGGTTTGCGATGTTAATGGTTATTTTGGTTCCGGGTCTCTTAGCTTACATATTTGGTTGGTTGGCTTTTCGTTCACGGGTGACCGGTGTTTATCTTTCGATAATTACTCAAGCCTTGACCTATGCCTTAATGCTTGCATTTTTTCGCAACGAAATGGGATTTGGGGGCAATAACGGATTAACCGACTTCAAAGATATATTAGGTTATAACTTACAAGATGACTCAACCCGCGTTGCGCTTTTTCTGGCTTCTGCGATTATGCTTATCATTGGCTATACTGTTGCAAAATTTATCATTAACTCAAAATTAGGCCGGGTAACCGTTGCGATTAGAGATGCGGAAGATCGTGCACGTTTTGTGGGTTATAAAGTTGAAAATTATAAACTTTGGGTGTTTACTTTTTCTGCGGTACTCGCCGGAATTGCAGGAGCCTTATATGTTCCTCAGGTTGGCATTATTAACCCCGGAGAATTTTCACCACTTAATTCGATTGAGCTCGTTGTATGGGTTGCCGTAGGTGGTCGTGGTTATTTATACGGAGCGGTGCTTGGGGCATTTATTGTTAACTTTGCTAAAACTTATTTTACCGCTGTATTACCCGAAGTATGGTTATTTGCGCTTGGTGGTTTATTTATTTTTGTGACTATCTTCATGCCGCAAGGGATAGTTGGGCTAATTGCCAAGCTGACATCAAAGAAAAACCCTTCATCTTCACCACCGATAGAAAACCAGTTCTCAGAGCAAAAACCTTGGAAATCGAAAGCAGATGCCTAGCAAAAGTAAGTTTAAAGAAGTGATGCGTCGCGATAGAGTATTTGATTTTATGGTACCCGGTGGTCGACATGCGGTGATTGCCAAGCAACTCGATATATCGCACGATATTGTGCTATATGTGGAGGGTATTTCGGTCAGTTTTGACGGCTTTAAAGCGCTGAATGATTTGAATCTCTATATTAACAACGGAGAATTGCGTTGCATTATCGGACCAAATGGAGCGGGTAAAACCACGATGATGGATGTTATTACCGGTAAAACCAAGCCCGACGCAGGCACCGCATTTTTTGGTCAGACCATGGATTTAACCGCCATGAGCGAATATGAAATTGCCGCAGCGGGCATTGGTCGAAAGTTTCAAAAACCCACAATATTTCCGGAACATACAGTATTTGAAAACCTTGAGCTCGCCATGCACTGTGATAAGCGCGTGTGGACGACTCTATTTGCTCGACTTAGCAGTGCACAACAAGACCGAATACTTGAAATAGTGGATACCATCATGCTTGCTGCTCAAATTAATTTGCAGGCTAAGAATTTATCACATGGCCAAAAACAATGGTTAGAAATTGGTATGTTGCTGATGCAAAATCCGCAGTTATTACTGGTTGACGAACCCATTGCGGGTATGACTCAGCAAGAAACTGAACGTACTGCAGAGCTGCTTACTAGTCTTGCCGGTCAGCATTCCGTTGTTGTGGTTGAGCATGATATGGAATTCGTACGTTCCATTGCTAAAACGGTCACCGTATTACATGAAGGGCATGTCTTGGCCGAAGGTAGTATGGACGAAGTGCAAAATAATCAGCAAGTGATTGAAGTCTATTTGGGAGAATAAATATGCTTGAAATCAAAAGACTCAATCAATTTTATGCTGAAAGCCACACCTTATGGGATGTGGATCTAAAAATCGAACAAGGTGATTGTGTTTGTTTAATGGGACGTAACGGCGTAGGCAAAACCACCTTGCTCAAAAGTATCATGGGTTTAGTTCCGTGTAAGTCCGGTAGCATCTTATTTGAAAATACTGAGATGTTAAAACAGGCCGCTGAGAAACGCGCAAAAGCCGGTATTGGCTATGTGCCGCAAGGGCGTGAAATATTTCCGCAATTAACCGTCGAGGAAAATCTCAGAATTGGTTTATCATCGCGCAGGGATAAAATAAAAACCATTCCACCCAGAATATTTGAATTATTCCCGGTGCTCAAAGAAATGATGCATCGACGCGGCGGAGATTTATCCGGGGGACAGCAACAGCAACTCGCTATTGGGCGGGCACTGGTCTTAGACCCAAAAGTCCTCATTCTTGATGAACCCACTGAAGGCATACAGCCCAATATTGTTCATGATATTGGTAGTATTCTCATGCAGCTTAATCAGGAAGAGGGCATTACCATTCTTATCGTGGAGCAAAAGCTTCCATTCGCACGGCGTATTGGAAAAAATTTTATGTTAATGGATAGAGGTAGAAAGGTTGCGCTTGGAAAAATGCAAGCGCTTGATGATACGTTGATTCAGAAATATCTGACGGTTTAAGCTCAGAAAACAAGTATACTTATCAGGATAAATATTATTATTTGCTCATGATAATTCAGTATTAAAAATACTCTACTAGGAGACTGTCTGAGAACAGACTCCTAGGAGCTTGTTTTACATCCAAAAGTGTGTTTTATAATCACTTGTTACTTTGATGAGGTATATTAAGCATGAACGGAAAATTATCCACTTATATTATTGTTGCCGTGGCTACCTTCGCGGTCATTGCCTTTTTTTGGCGTTACATGGATTTATCATAATTGCATATTGAATGGGATACAATGAAGATTGTGGGTGTTAAATAACTAATGGAAACACGTATTACAGATCTTGAAGTGCGTTTAACATATCAAGAATCGACACTAGATGAATTACACGAAGTGATGATTAATCAGCAATCGCAAATTGATATATTGCAGCGAAAGTTGGATCACTTACTGTCGCAAATACAAGGTTCTGATGAGCAGCTTGCTTCTCCTATATCCCCGATAGATGAGAGACCGCCGCATTATTAGATACTCTAATGGACGATACGCCCTGTTTCGTTTTTAATATTGAGATTTTCAGGAGGGAAAATGAGTCTTTTTGATAAAGCAAAAGCCATTTCAGAAAAAGTGGTGGAGAAAGCCGTTGATTTTAGCAGTGATGAATTAATTGCTGATACCATTATGAAAGCTGTTCAAAAACAAGAAAAGGTCAATGGAATTCTGCAAGAAAAGGGGTCTAATTACCGGGTGAATGATATTGAGTTAGGATTAAGCATACCTCCGACCGTGGTGTTTGGAATTAGTCGTATGTCTGAATTGCCGACAACGGCGGATGTATCAAAGCCAGATACACCGAACGAGTAATAGATTAAAACAAAGGTTTTTAGGGGGATAGCTTATGAACTCTGATGTTCGTCAGCAAGTGGATCCGAAGTGGGGAGAAACCTCTTCCATGCATGAGCCTTTGATTTTGTCTCATTTTTCAGTGCGAGAAAGCGATGTGTTAATCGTAACTGCACCCAAGGCAGGTACCACATGGATGCAACAGATTTTGCATCAATTACGCAGCAATGGTGATGAAAATTTTGAACGAATTGATGATGTTGTACCCTGGTTAGAAATACAACGAGAAGGCAAGAATTGGCAAGAAATTATTGCTGAATTTGATTTAATTGATGCTCCTCGAATTTTTAAAACACATTGCACTTATCCGCAGACTCCGGGTGTTAACCAAGCCAGAATTATATTGAGTTCGCGAGATCCTCGTGATTGTTGTGTGAGTTTTTATCATCATATGATGAACTTGACCGATGAAACCTGTCTTAAATCGAATATTCAAAAACCCCAAAATTTCGATGAATATTTTGAAGCCTGGTTTAAAACAGCTAGTTGGTATCGAAATGTTTCGAGTTGGTGGCCGTATATCAATAATGAAAATATTCTGTGGCTGCGCTATGAAGATATGAAATCTGACTTAGAAAATGCACTAAGTAAAATACTTTTGTTTTTAGAGTGGAAATTAACTGAAAATAATAAGGAAAAAGTTTTAGAATATTGCTCGTTTGAATGGATGAAAAAACATAGCGGTAAGTTTGCACATCACGATGAAAATAGAAATCCAACGTTTAAATCAGATACTTTTATTCGTAAGGGTACGATTGGAGATTACAAGAATTTACTCAGTGCGGCGCAAGAAAAGAAAATACTCAATCATGCTTATAGAATATTAGAACCTAAGTGTATTGATTTTTTAGAAATATAGATTTTTATTTGATTTCGAAAATATAACTTTGCCATTGCTCGAAGTGTCGTGGATCCAGTGTTGCAATAACTGAGCGAGACGCTAACTTACCTTGAAATACCATTTCATTTTCTAAGGTGCAACACTGACCACCGGCTTCACGCAAAATTAATTGTCCCGCGCTATAGTCCCATAATTTTTGCGAGCCATGCAGATATAAGTGGACTCTTCCAGCTGCAACCCAACACCAATCTAATGCACCAGAGCCAAAACTACGTTGTGATGCATAGGGCGGAGTGCTTGCGATTCTTGCGGCCATTTCCTTCGGTAGTCGTTTAAAATCAATTTGCGCAATGCATTGCGACAAAGGCAGTTTATTGTTTCGTTGATTAAGAGATTTCCCATTTAACCATGCTCCGTGGTCTGCAATTGCGCTGAAGGATTCTTGGCGTATTGGATCATAAATTATGCCCAGTTTAACAGTGCCGTTTACGAGTAAGGCGAGTGATACTGCAAAACACGGAATACCGGCGGCAAAGTTACGGGTGCCATCTAGCGGATCAAGTATCCATAGTTTGCTTTGATTCTGGTTCATTAAGTATTCTTGTTCTGCTTGCGTCATTTCTTCTCCCAGCAGCGGGATTTCAGGCCAGCTTAGTTTTAGTTCTGCTGTGAGTTTGTGCTGCATGGCATAATCGGCCTCGGTGACGATGCTGTCATCAGATTTGAGCGCATGCTCGATTTTCCGGAATCGCGGCAGGAGTTCAGCGTCGGCGGCTTGACGGATAATCTTTTCGAGTTGCTTTATTGTTTGCAAATTGCTAGTCATGGTTTTCTCGGTTATATTTGAGCCTAAATTCCGCCTGTGGATTTTAACTTGAATAAGCTTCGGGCATATTTTAACTCAAATTTGATCGGTATGCCGGGGTATCGCTAAATGATGGAAAAACATTCGGATCAAAAGATCATCGAATCATGGAAAAAGAATATTGATCCCTGGGTAAAAGCTATTCGAGATGGGGAAGTAGAAAGTCGGGTATTGGTAACTAATAATACGATTATTGAAGCGAGTAAGAGATAAAAAACCAGCCTCCGTTATTTTTGTGGGGGAAGTGAGTTGATTTTAGAATTAATGAATAGATCTTATGGAATATAGAAAAGCAATTGCGGGAGATGAACAACAATTGATTGATCTGTTTTCTGCTTTGGCCGCAGAAACTGATTTTATGCTGTTTGAACCTGGAGAAAGAGAATTATCACTGAATGAGCAAGCCGAATTAATAGATTCCATTTCACATTCATCTAATCGTTTATTACTCGTTGCTGTTGCTGCGGAGAAAGACAAAATCGTCGGTTTTTTGGGTGCTACGGGAGGTTCTTCAAATCGATCGAGTTATACTGCAAATTTTGTCTTGGGTGTATTAAAAGCACATTGGGGGAAAAATATCGGCAAGTCCTTATTATCAGATTTTGAAGAATGGGCGACTTACCAAGAGTTTAAGCGCTTAGAGATGACCGTGATCGAGTCCAATAGTCGTGCTATAAGTTTGTATGTGAGCAATGGGTATGAAGTTGAAGGTATTAGAAGATCTTCAATGAACGTTAACGGAGTATTTGTGAATGAAGTGTATATGTCTAAATTGCTCTCGTGATAATCGCTATTTTCGGACAAGCTTCTAGGAAACAGTAGTGTTAATATTTAAAACACTATCACTTTTTTTTGCAACGGCATTGGCGGAAATATTAGGTTGTTATTTGCCCTATCTTTGGCTTAAAAAAGACGGGAGTATCTGGTTATTATTACCCGCCATCATTAGTCTTTCGTTATTTGTGTGGTTGTTGACATTACATCCCGCAGCTACAGGCCGTATTTATGCTGCGTATGGCGGTGTTTATGTCGTAAGTGCCTTGCTTTGGCTGAGAGTTGTAGATGGCGTGAAGTTATCAGTATTCGATTTAGCTGGTGCGGGTATCGCCTTGCTGGGTATGTCTATTATTGTGTATGGGTGGAACAATGCATAGAAATATTTTTTCTTGATATTCTACTTATTTAGTGTAGCCCGGAATAGCTTCCCTGATGGCACGAGATTATCAAGTGATAACAAAAAGAAGCATTTCAAAGTAAATTTTTTGCTTTTCCATTCATGTTATATACAAATGCCAAAACGGCGGCAATCGCTTCATAGAGCTTATTAGGGATTTCTTCTTCGAGATCAAGCGTCGATAATAACTTTACCAATTCGTTATCTGCATAGAGTACTACGCCATGTTCTTCGGCAATTTCTATTATCTTTTCCGCAGTACTGCCTTCGCCCGTAGCAACAACACGGGGTATTGATTCATTCTCATATTTAACTGCAACGGCTTTTTTGATTACGTGAGGAATCGGGGTTTTTTCCTTTTTATCATTCATCCTGAATTATGCCTCTATATCCAATAATCCATCGCTAGGTGGTGGATCCGTTGCTAAGTCTGCGGAAATTATTCCCTGGTGGCAGTTGATATCACATGTGTTTATGCCTGAATCCAGCAATCTTGTTGCAAGATTTTCGGCATTATTTTCAATCAAATTAAATATCTGATTGCGTTCAGCCCAAAAGCCAATGCTTAGCTCTGAGTTCAATAAAGTTATTTTGGCGACGATGGGGCCGGTGTTTTCAAGGTCGACTGAAATGGTGACGGAGATTGGCTGTGATTGCGCTGTATTCGAATTATTAGCGTCTCGTTGGATGCGCATTTTTATGATATCAATTTCTTCTTTATGCCGTATCGGTAGCTCTAAAGTCCACGCAAGTTTTCCGCTTTCTAAATCTGCGAGGGTGTTGAGCTGATGCAATTGAGTTCTAGCGAGCGCACTTTCTACGGTCTTTAATAAATTATTAATGAGGTCAGCAGTGCTGGATGGCTGAGTTTGTGAGTTGACATTTAATGGTTTAGTTGGCTCGGGGTTGGTCTTTTGTAAGATACGCACCATTTTTATAAACTCTGCCTGAGATTCCTTGCTTGGAATACGCAGAAAGTTTGTTGATGCTGGGTTTTTTGCGTCCCCCGCGAGCGTTGCTCCGGATAGTTTAAATGCAGGCGTTGCCGTTTGCGCGATAGACCGCTGAATCAGTTTTTCAGACGCTGGAATGGCAGTAAATTTTATCGCGTTTGCTTGCGCGGAAGTGCTCGGTTTTATTTGCGCAGATTTTTCGGCGTTAATGGTTTTTTGAATATTGATAGATTCGTTATTAGCGGTTTTATTAGCAGGTTGCACAGTGTTGCTGATAGTCGATGGCTGAATAGGGCGAGTGGTTTGTCGCTTGTTTAGTTGTGCTCTTGGTGTTTGCATTAAGGCTGCTGTTGCAGCATTAGCATTAGCTTTTTGTGCTTGTTGGCTATTTTGGGCGTGTCCCGAACGAACTTGATTTATCAGAACTGTTTTGAGTTTAGAGAGCATAGCTTTCAAGTCAGTATTGAGAGCAAGATTAGTCTGAGTTTGCGCGGATTTAACGATATTTTTTTCCAGCAGTGGGCCGGATGAGAGCATGGCTTTTTTTAATCCTTGTGCGTTCGATATATCTTTTGCAGCCGGTAAAGATTGGATGACTTGTTTAATCATCTGGGATATAGGTGTAGGAATGATACGTGCTGCATTGCGGTCTGGCTTGAGCTGTTTTTTTAGCGCAGTAAATAATTCGTTTAATGGTTTTTGTTGCGGCAAAACCTCTCTCATGGCTTGATTTAAAATGAGTTGCTTGCTGCTTTGCGCGGAGGGTTTTAACACGATTTGTTTGCCAAGTTGTGCAATCAGCAGAGACAATGTTTGTCCTTGGGTCAGTGGTAAATTTGTTTGTGCATTTAAGATGGCATTATTTAATTGCAGGCTTACATTGCCATTGCTTTGCACAGCCAAGACACGTGCAAGCAATTGCTGACCGACTTTAAGGCTTTCGAGTTTTATCTGTGCTTCACTCAGTGTGATCGCCTGTTGAGGGCTTATTTTAGGGGGAGATGTGATTTCCATGTTAGTGCAAAGATATGCAGGAATAGAGCCTAATTGAAAAAAAGACGCTTAGTCGGTATTGAGGAGGCAGGCTTTAAGTCATTAAATTTTCGAGTATTTTTTCGTAACACTTGGATAATATAGCAAGGTCTGCAACATTGACGCACTCATTAACCTTATGGATAGTTGCGTTTAAGGGGCCTAATTCGAGAACTTGGGCACCGGTTGGGGCGATAAAACGGCCATCAGAAGTGCCGCCACTGGTCGATAGTTCAGTGGCATAACCGGTGACTTGCATGATGGCTTG
>JALUUH010000006.1 GCA_027021445.1 Gammaproteobacteria bacterium | reverse complement strand
AAATCATTAATGATGGCATCTATATCGCTATTGTTAGTAACCGACTTTAAGACCTCTAGTGCCATCATTGCATGTGATAATTCCGCTTCAGTTAATAATACATTGCCGGTGGTGGCCCATACAGGTGCTACTGGCATCGTGAGTTGTATCGCGTCGTCTAGTGCTTGAGTTGAATCAACCCCTTTTACTTTGAGCTCATTTCTAATGGATTCAATGATAGTTTGCGCACTGACTAGGCTGAAAATTGCAGAAACCTCGGGTAATACAAATGATGTGCTTTTACCATCGATAACGCCATCGACTAAATCTGAGGATAGGTTGTCGATAACATCTTGCACGCTAAAATTGATTCCTTTTGCATTTAAAATATCACTAGTTCTTCTTAACGTTTCAGCTAAGGTTTCTGATGATTTTACAAAAATTGCAACATTGTCTAGGCTGACAGCTGTTGATATTGGGTCGGGAATAAGAACGCTATCTAACCCAAAGTTTGCATTTTTTGATAGGTAATTACCTGAGACGATAAGATTATTTTTCGTTAAGCCTCCAGGCATATTTTTCGCGGTGTTAACGATAAGGGTGCTAAAGGGGTTAAGGTTGGCAATTGTCGTATTGACACCATAAATCGCTGAGCTTAAGTTGAAATCTGGTGCGCTAGCAGTAACAACATCAATACCGCCGCTGGTGGTTAATATGACCGGAAATGTTTTAGGTGTTAACAGGGATAAATTATAATTTGCACTGCTGTCACTGATACTTTCTCCGAGCAATAGCCCATTTAAATTTTCTGCTGTTATATTAGCATTGATAATCGGGCCATCACCGACACTTCCGGACACTTCCATAATAGATTGAATATCTACTTGTTCTTGGTATTGTGTGAGAGCTTCACAGCCCATGAGTGCCGAAGACAAGGCTGCAGCTACCGTGATTTGTTTAAATTTGTTGAGTTTTATAATATGCATATCTGTGAACCTCGTAATCCGTTCCTGTTTGTTGGCTTGTCGCGCAACAGTATGTGATTTTTACTATCGAGTTGGTGAACGGCCATAACGTGATTTTTGTTTGCGTACTCAATCTCGTTCTAGATGTGACCTTATCCATAATTTATTATTTTGTTGCTAACGATTGCGCCATACAAATTTATACTTTACTGTGTGAAATTGTATCGGCAGAGACAGGCAAAAATGAAGCCATTTTTTATTTCTTACTTAATCAGTATGTTACATTTTTCCGTATTTTTTCATATCTCAAAGGACGCGTGATCTGTCTTCGGTTAGCGACGGTTTTCGCGTTTTAAGCTTCTATTATGCTAACTATTAAACAGCAGCATCGTAATCAAAATATCATTCTTGCTTTGCTGATAACCATATTTCTAATGTCATCAAGACCCACATAAACTCTCCATAGTAGGCCGCGTGTTCATCCTGATGTTGTTTAATTAAATTGTCTAAATAGATTGGATTTAATATGTCTCTTTTTTTTAAGTTTGTTATGCTATCCAGTGTGAGTTCCGACAGAGGTTTATGTTTTTTCATCCACAGCCCAAATGGTAAGCCAAACCCATGTTTTTGTTTGTTTATTATTTCTTTAGGTAAAATATTTTTCAACGCTTCTTTATAAAAGCCGCGTAATTTGAAATAAGGCATTTTCACTGATGATGGAATTGTGGTTGAAAACTCTACCAGTTCGTCGTCTAACATAGGATAGTGTACGTCAATACCAATTAAGTCGCACATCTGGTTAACTTTTCTTAAGTCATTATCGGCCAATGTATGTTTCCAGTCCAAATGGAGCATACGGTCAAGATAATCAGTTGAGTCAGTGTCGGCATATGCGCTTCTTATTGTTTTTAACGGGTTATCCTGATCAATTTCATTTAAGAAATCAGCCTGTAAAATATGGTTGGCTGAGGTGATATGGAAAAAGTTATAGGTCGTTAGCCTGTCGGGTAATCGAACTTTTGCCTGTTCAATGTAGCGTTTTATTTTTCGAGTAACGAGTAGTTTTTCCACCAATTTTGGGGTGTGCAAGGTTGGTTCGATCAAATGTTGTCGTAAGGTACTAGGTACGGAGTAATAAAGCTCAAAAAGTTTTTGTTTGGCATATCTAGCATTGCCGGCAAACAATTCATCGCCGCCGTCGCCGGCTAAAAGCGCAGAACGCCCATTCTCTTTGGCTAATTTTGCGCAATAATATGTGGGCAGAAGCGAAGAGTTACCAAAAGGTTCATCCAATGATTCAACGATGGTATGGATTGAGTTTACAATATCATTGGGGGTGACAACGTATTCGTGCAATTTAACGTCGAAATGATGGGCCGCAACTCTTGCGAACTCTAGTTCATCATATCCTTTTTCGTCAAACCCAATGGAATATGCGTGTGGTTGTGGTCGTATGCCAGATAAAAGTCCGGTTACGGTTGAGCTATCGAGTCCGCCACTTAAGAATGTTCCGGTATTGGAGCTGTCGAATTTTTTCACAGCATGAGTTAGTTTATTAACTAATTCTTCGGCAAGTGCATTCTTAGGTTTATTTTGCTTAGTGAATGAGGGTTTCCAGTATTTCTTAAGCACCTGTTTTCCGTCTTTGAAAACGACGTACTTGCCAGCGGGGACTTTGTATATTCCTTGGTAAATCGTTGCCGGGCTAGGGATCATATGAAAATATAAATATTGGAAGATAGATTGTTTGTCGATTGTCGCATTAACGCTGGGATGTTTTATTATCTGATCACTGCGTGAAGCGGCAAGTATTGAATCTCCATTAATATGATAACAAAGTTTTCTGATGCCCATTCGATCAACTGCTAGAATGACTTTTTTGTTGTGAACATCCATGATGACCAACGAAAAGGCCCCTTTGATATCATTCAGACATTTTTCATTGTGTTTCAAATATTCTTCGGCAAGTACCTGAGCTTGGTTGATGTGCTTTTTTGAGGAGGCGAGCGTATCCCAGTAAAAATGCCCCTCCAGTGCGCAAATAATCTTTTCGTTATTATATAAGTATATGCTGCTGCCCGTTGATTCTAATATCGAAAGGTTTGCAGTTTCAATCTGTGCAGAGTGGCAAATATGGTACTCTTTGTTGCTTAAAATATCTTGTGGTTTTCCGGTATCAAATGCAGTACCACACCAGCCAAAAATTTCAGACATGTTATTTTGCTCTAACTTTAAAGTTTATAGATTTAGGTATAAATAGTGAGTAAATAATTAACATCTTGTTGCATGCTCGGACAGCTAGCTAAGGTCATCGACCTATTATTTTTTCAATGGTGTATTCTTTGATATTTTTAGCATGTGTAAAAATAATGATTTCACCCAGCAAACCTATTGCTACGACTTGCACCCCTAAAACCATAAATAAAGTACTGATGAGCAAAGCGGGTCTTTCGGCAAGAGCGATCCCAAAGAAAAATTTCTCGAATATCAAGAAGAGTGTGCCAAGTACTCCAATCAAAAAAGTAAAAGAACCAATAAGCCCAAAAAAACGTAAAGGTTTTTTAGTGAATTTAGTTAAGAAAAATACAGTTAATATATCTAATAAGCGGCGTAAATAAACCCCAAACGGGTGAATTCGAGTGGGTTTGTCGTATTCTGATTGTCTTAAATTTACTTCTTTAACCTTAAAGCCTTGGCGATAAGCGAGTAGTGCCAGAAAACGGTGTTGGTCGCCATATAGCTGAACTTCATCTAACACCTTTTTTTTGAAAACTCGAGCACCGCAGCCTATATCATGTGTTTTGAAATCTGACATTTTATTAACAACCCACTGAAACACCCGTGCTTGGATTTGATTAAATTTTGAGTCAATACGTGGGTTTCGGCAGCCCACTACTAGGTCAAAATCATTTAAGGATTGTACTAGCTTGGTGATTTCTGAAGGTTGAATTTGTCTATAAGCCGGTAAAGTCAGCAATACTTCCCCGCTCGCTTGACGAGAAGCAGCCATGATTGCATTTGCCTCCCCAAAAGATCGCGCAAGTTTGATAATTATTATTTTATTGTCTGATTCCGATAGTTTTTCTAATTTCTGGGTAATATTGGGGTATTCGCCATCAATGATGAATATTATTTCGAAAGTAATGTTTAGTTTTTCAAGTTCACTATCGTATTCGTTATAAACCTGAATTATGTCCTCATAACGTGTTTCGGTAATAGGTATCAATAATGACAGTTTATTGTTCATGATTTGTTTTTTTTCCAATAAGGTTTAGTTTAAGATTTGAGAATTTTTCAATTAAATGGGACCCGGTTTTATAAACAAGCTCCGCTAAGATACCTAAGGTTACGATGAATGTGCCAAGAGCAACTAGCAAAACGCCAACGCTCGCAAAAACGAAGGAGTGGTGACTCGGGTCCGTAAAAAGCGAAAGAAGCCATTGAGTAATGAGGACACTGCCTAAAAAAAAAGGAATTAACGCGATTAAAGTGAACCAGTATAGTGGCCTGGAAGCAAAGGAAATAAGCATTTTTATGGTCAGTAAGTCAATCAGTACCTTATATACTCTCGATAGACCGTATTTGGATTCACCGAATTGTCTGGCATGATGCCGAACTTTTATCTCGGCAATGGTGGTGCCTGCGATTGAGGTCATCGCGGGAATAAACCGATGCATTTCTGAGTATAAAGGAATCTTCTGTATTATTGATCTCTTATATGCTTTTAGTGAACAGCCATTATCCTTTATGGGTACACCGGTAATTTTTCCAATAATCCAATTGGCAATTTTCGACGGAATTTTACGCGTGATGAGTTTGTCCTGCCGTTTATGTCGCCAACCAACCACAATATCATAACCCTCTTCGATTTTTTGTAGAAATAAGGGTATGTCGGCAGGGTCATTTTGAAGGTCACCATCCATAGTGATTATGATATTGCCTAGGGCATGATTTATTCCGGCAGCCATTGCCGGAGTTTGGCCATAGTTTTTTCGAAATTTGATGATTTTAAAATTAATATCGCGCTGTGCAATTTTCTCAGCTACCATAAATGTATTATCTTTACTGCCATCGTCTACAAATATAATTTCATACTTGATTTTTAAAGGTGAAATAGCATTAGTAATTGACTGATGTAGTAACTCGACACTTTCTTCTTCAAAATATAGTGGGACAACTACTGATAGATCCATATTTTACTGCCTTTTTTCTTCCCGTCCATTATTGAAGCGAAATTCGATAATGTTTTTTTTAAAATAAATTAAGGCCTTTTAATATACCAGATTTGATCTTTTTATTATATACACGTATACCCCATCTTTCTCTTCGTTTGGTCATTCAATCTTTTTTATTAAGAGTCGTCGCCTGTCAAATAATCAACGATACTAAGCTTATCTGTGTCGATGATTCCATTAAGTACTTAGTGAGTGTTGATCCGGTAGAATATTTTTGGTCATAGGCTAATTTGTAGATGTTTGCTGTATTGTTACATACTATCCAAATTTGGGCTGCTGTAGATTTGTGATTGATTTTAGCCCATAACCTTGCTCTTTTGTTAGTTTATTCGGTTTTTGTTTTATGGTATTTTTTAATTAAGGTGCCGCTTGCTTATCCTGCGGTGAAAAGTCAACGATATTCAATTTTATAGTTGCATTAATGTGCTGAATCAGTTTTTCGACAGCTTCCTGCTGTTGGTTGAGTTTTATGCTTAATAGAGGTTTAAACAAAAGAAGTATAATAATTACCCCAAGTCTGTTAATTGCGTAGTTTTAAAAAAGACCAATTTTTCTTTTTTTAAATAGGCAGGCAGCAATATTTAGAGGTGTTCCATCTCTGTTTTCAATTGTGGAAATATATATTTTGTTTCGAAAATACGTTTTGGAGCAGGTTGCTAAACGATGGTCGGGTAAGAGGTAGATCTTTATTGCTCGTTGATTCAAAGAAGGAATCATATTTGTCTGATAATGATTCAAATGTTCTGCATGTCAAGGTTTGATAGAGTTTGTTTTGCATAATGCTTATTAAAACAATATATTACGTGTTCCCAAAGAATAAGGCGTATGAAATAATAGGCTAAATCTTTCTCTACTTGATCGGCGTTAAGCGTAATAGAGAAATGAAAATATATTATAGATCAATTAAGATAAAATTGTGTGGGGTTTTGTATTATGTTGGGATTCAATATCCCTGTTTTAATTTTAAATAGTATGTTGTAAAGAAAAAGGTTGTTGGTTTAGGGTACTCTGTACGCACGATCACTTGCGGGATCTAGGTAATAGTTTCGCTGAAGGATTAAGTTTTATTTTTATAACTAATTGATAAATATGAATTATGTCTACATTTGAAGATGTTAAGTTAGTCCTTGCTGATGTTTTGCAGTTAGGTAATCGTGTAACCGTATTAGATCGAGATAGCGGATTATTAGGAAGTATACCCGAGTTTGATTCGATGGCAGTTGTATCTGTTATTACGGCTATTGAGGAGAATTATGGGTTTATCATTGATGATGATGAAATCGAGGCGGAGACATTTGAGACCGTAGGTAGTCTTGTTGATTTTGTTGAAACTAAATTAAATAGCTAGATGCGAATGCAAAATACGAAACTCGAATCTTTTTTTTTGACAAGCGGTGAAAAAAAAATATTCGTTTCTTGTTACCGGTCCGATAAGCAAACTGATATTTCCCAAGCGGTCATTATTCTCCCGCCATTTGCCGAAGAAATGAATAAGTCTCGTCGCATGTTGAGTCTTCAAGCGAGACAGTTAGCTGAAGCGGGTTTTCATGTTCTCATGCCGGATTTTTATGGGACTGGAGACAGTGAAGGTCATTTTCGTGATGCGCTATTGAATGACTGGTTGAATAATGTACTTGATTGTCTTGTTTGGATAAAGTCTAGGGATGTTAAGCAGGTGCATCTCATTGCGCTTCGTTTTGCTTGTCTTCTTGTTCCTGCGGTACAGCAAAAAGCGGCATTTGCGTTTGATAAGGTAGTGATGTGGCAACCCATGGTTAGTGGCGAGTTATTGATGGCTCAGTTTTTACGGCTCCGAATTGCTTCAGGTTTACTTGGGAGTGGTGAGAAAAAAGAAACAAGCAAAGGTTTGCGTGAACTGCTTACCAAAGAGAATCTTATCGAAGTAGCGGGTTATGAGTTAAGTTCTGGTCTAGTGTCACAGCTTGATAGCTTGCTATTACGAGATTTGTCTGCTCGTGATCTGAACGAACTTTTGTGGTTAGATGTGGTTGCTTCAGAAGATAAAACTCAACCCCTAGTGACGAGAAAAATTATCGAGCAGTGGCAAGCGGTAAATCCAAATATTATCGTAGATAAAGTGATCGGTGTTCCGTTTTGGGCCTCGGTTGAGATAGAAGAAAATGCTGCTTTATTAAAAAAAACAACTGAATTTCTAATTAAATGAATAATGTACTGCATGAAGAGATCGTTGTTTTTGAATCTGAGAAACATGAACTATTAGGCATCTATCATCCTGCATCGGTGGACCGTTGCGAGTTGGGTGTACTTCTCATTGTAGGTGGCCCCCAGTATCGGGTAGGCTCGCATCGCCAGTTTGTTTTGCTAGCTAGGTTTTTAGCGCAGCATGGAATACCGGTTTTTCGCTTTGACTATCAAGGCATGGGCGACAGTGGTGGTAGTCCACGAACGTTTGAGTTTATAGGTAGCGATGTACGTGCGGCGTTGGATGCATTTGTTCGATGTGATGCGGGGATCGAAAAATTTGTTTTGTGGGGTTTGTGTGACGCAGCGTCAGCAAGCTTGTTCTATGCACACCAAGATAGCCGTATTGTCGGTTTGGTTTTATTAAATCCGTGGGTAAGAACAGAGCGTGGTGAAGCGAAAGCAAGATTGAAACATTATTATCTTTCCAGGTTGTTTAGTAAAGAATTGGTGGTTAAAGTAATCAAGGGGAAATTTGATATTAAATCTTCATTAAGTTCTTTATATTCGAATTGTAAAAAAGTATTTGAAAAATCCATGAGTGGTAAACCTGATGCACAGCTAATACCCAGCGATGCTATAGATAGTAGTCTTTCTTTGCCGGGTCGCATGCTAAAAGGTTTGAAACTTTTTCGAGGGAAAGTATTGATCATTCTTAGTGGGAATGATTTAACTGCCGATGAATTTATTGATACTGTGAACGCATCGAGCGAATGGCAAGCTTGTATGCACGAATCGAGAGTGACGCAGATAAAAATTGAGAATGCAAATCATACTTTTTCCTCAAAAATACTAAGAGGGAAAGTTGAAAATGCGACTTTGAGTATCCTTCGTGAGCTTGCTCGTAAATAACCCCTTTTTTACACCTCTTCTTTATCGTTGTACAAAGCTATCTACTATAAAATATCAACAGCATTCGCTGTCAAATTTGGTTACAATACGATAATGCCACAAATACTGGTAGAACCACCCAAGAAAAGGCTGAGAAAACCTGTGCGGATTGAATAACAATTAGTTTAGCTAAATTTTCATTCGTAGATTGAACCGTGCTTGGATAATAATAATTTACTAATCGGGAATGTTATCGTGTCAATCGTTGTTGCTATGACGGGTTTTTACTCAAGTGAGTTCCCAAAAACGAAAAAATATTTTCATCTTTTTAGTCCCTCGCTTTTATTCATGCTTCTTCTCTCTTGCATCGGATGTTTTCAGCCGGTTTTTGCCAAAGGACCTGGAATTGGAAACTTAACCTATGCTCCCGGTGAGTTATTTACTGCCATTAGCTTGATCGAAAGTCCTAAGGGCCATGGTAATGTGACTATGGTTGATGGTTATCTAATGACGATCTATTCCAGTGACGGCGGTGGTACTTCAGAAGATGGTGGTTTCGATTTTTGGGATGTTTCAAACCCAAGAAAGCCTATCTTATTCGCTAGACATGACAATGCTGATACTCATGGTATTCGAGAAGCGCATGGTTTTGGTTTGAGTAATAGCTATCCGGGTGATTACCTAGTGGTGCAAGGAGTTGAAGGTATTCAGTTTTGGGATGTATCCGATGCGGCAAATATCCAATTGCTTAATTATATGGATTTGCCTGGCATTAAAAAAGGTGATTACTCCGGCGATTGGTGGTTGTTTTGGCAAGCGCCATATGTTTATGTGGCTGGAACCGGACAAGGTCTCTATATTGTTGACGCCAATGACCCCAGCAATCCGCAGCTTGTCAAACAAATACCGACTGATCAATTAGGTGGTCTCAATCCCGGACAGGTCTTTGTGATTGGAAATTTGATGATTAGCGCAAGAAACCAGAATAACGGTTTTGCGAGTTTTGATATTAGCAATCCGATTAATCCCGTCTTGTTAAATACCTATATGGGAAACAACGGCTATAGTCATTTATTTGCGAGCGGAACCTTGTTAACGTCTGGTGGTAATGGTGATATACCTCAGTTGTATGCGCATAGTATCAGCCACGATGGTCAGTTTGCTTTTATGGGAGCAATTGGCGGAATTTCATTAGGCAACGGCGGTTATGGTTCTTATCAGGACGGGTTCTTTCATTCTGGTTTTTCAAACAAATATGCAAAATTTCAGGTGTTTGATCAAAATCAACAATATGACCTGAAATATATTAATAGTGCGAGTGCTAAACAACGGAATGCCGATGAAGACTTTGGCTTGGTATTGGGTAATTTGGTTTTTGTCGGCAATGATCATGGTGCATCTGGTTTGATTGTGCATCAACAGGAAGCTGATTTAACTGGCCCTGATGTGCACTGGGTGCATCCAGCAGATGGTGCCTCGAACCTATCACTCAGTTCCCGGGTGGGCCTGTCAATGTCAGATAATGTTGATATCGATTCAGTCACTAATGCAAGCTTTATGCTGCGCCCAGTGGCTGGAGAGGCGTTGCTGGGGAAGTATAGTGTGCAAATGGGCATCGTCAATTTTAGTCCTGATCAAGCTTTATTAGCAAACACTACTTATGAAGTTGTTGTACAAGGTATGCGAGACTTGATGGGTAATTCTGGCGGTTATTTTACAAGTACTTTCACGACCGGTAATTTCCAGCCGCCAACTTGCACGTTAGCTGAACCTTCTCCAGTTGAAAATAATTCCACGGTTGATTTCCAGGCGGAAGTAACAAGTGATTCGCCATTATCGTCTATTACCTGGAATTTTGGCGATGGCAGCACCATCCTTGACTCGCTATCTTCTATGTCCGCTAGTCATTCTTACCTACAAGTAGGGAGATACAATGTGGTATTGACGGTGGAAAACGAGGTCGGGGTTTCCAGTTGTTCAACGGTGCAAATTGTTCATTATCCACTGACTGCGAAGAAACCAAGTGCATCGAGTTCAATTATTCAAGGCGCTAAATTTATTTATAATGTCAATCCCGATAACAACAGCGTGACTGCGATCAATAAATCTTTGCTGCAAAAAGCATGGGAGATGCAGGTGGGTTTGCGCCCAACAACACTGGCGATCGGGCCTGGAGGCAAATTGTGGGTCGTTAATCAGGAAAGCGCTAGTGTGTCTATATTAAACCCTCAAAATGGTGATTTGATTCGATCTATTATGCTTCCACCTAATTCGGCACCACACTCCATTGCGGTTGCGCCAGATAATCTTTCTATTTATGTGACCCTTTTAGGTTTAGGACGATTACTCAAGTTGGATGCTCAAGGGGTGATTGTGGGCAATCTTGTGGTTGGCCCACAGCCGAAGGGATTAGCGATTACGGCTGATTCCCGGCGCATTTTAGTGACGAGATTTATCTCAGCTACACGCGATCCAAACAATCTCTCTTATCTGCCATCAGGTGAAGTTTGGGAAGTTGCCGCTGATCCGTTTGCAATGGTTCAGACGTTTGAGTTGCCTTTTGATCCGGGTCCTGATACTGAGCTATCAGGTCGAGGTGTGCCTAATTATCTTGGTGCTATACAAATCAGTCCTGATGGGAAAATAGCGTTAATTCCTGCAAAAAAAGATAATGTGGCCAGAGGGCAATTTTACGACGGATTGGATCTCACTTTTGAGAGCCGAACACGTGCGATTATTTCAGAATTGGATTTAGTGCTGAACTCAGAATCATTAAGCCGCCGTATTGATTTTAATGACAGGAATATGCCAAGCGCTGTTGTTTTTAGTCCATTAGGTGATATTCATTTTACGGCGCTACAGGGAAATAATCTAATAGAGGTACGAGAAACCGCCAAGCCTGCAACGATATTAACTCTTCTCAATACAGGAAAAGCACCGCAAGGCTTGGTGGTGGATGATATGGCACAGCGATTGTTTGTGCATAACTATTTGTCACGTTCGGTTTCTGTTTTTGATATATCCGCATTGCTAACCGCAGCGGGAAATGGTTCACAAATACTGGGTGAAATTTCCACCGTTGAAATAGAAAGTCTGATGCCGGATGTTCTCAATGGCAAACGGCTTTTTTATGATGCGGTAGATCCGCGCTTGAGTGCTGATGGTTACATTAGCTGCGCTGGATGTCATTTCGAGGGTGGTCAGGATGGGCAGCTATGGGATTTTACTCAAGCTGGAGAAGGTTTGCGTAATACTATCGCATTATCTGGACGAGCGGGTACCGCACAAGGTAGAATTCATTGGACTGCGAACTTTGATGAAGTTCAGGATTTTGAAAATGATATACGGCTTGGTTTTGGCGGCACGGGCTTATTAACAGAGAGTGATTTTCTGTTAACTCAGGATCCCTTGGGGTTGCCAAAAGCAGGATTGTCTACAGATTTGGACAATCTAGCCGCTTATGTTCAGTCATTAAATAAATTTGCTTTGAGTCCTTATCGGAATATTAATGGTGAATTGAGCAATCAGGCTCAATTGGGGAAAAAAATCTTTTTTTCAAAGCCATGTTATCAATGTCATCTCGGCGAAAATTATACCGATGGGAAAAAACATGACGTAGGCACTATTCAAGCATCCTCTGGTTTGGGTATCCAGCAGTCTTTAGTTGGTGTAGGGTTTAGAACACCTACCCTGAAAGATGTCTGGAAAACCGCACCGTATTTACATAACGGACAAGCGGCGACTTTACTGCAAGTACTGCAAAATGTGACTCATGTTGGTGAGCTAAGTAATGAGGAAAAGCTGGCGTTAGTTGCGTATTTAAAGCAAATTGATGGGGCGGAAACTGCTAAAGTCTTAGATAATATTGCTCCTGTATTCGAGCAATTATTAGATGTTAACATAATTGCACAAGATGTTCTCACCCGCGCTGTATTAACGTTACCAGTGGTTTTTGATAAGTTTGGTATTCGCTCGCTTTCCAGTGATGCGCCTAGATTATTTTCAGTCGGTATAACGCGAGTGACATGGGTCGCGATTGATAATTTTGGAAATAAAGCTACAGCTACTCAGAAAATTACTCTCATCGATAATACGCCGCCGATTATTCTAAATGTGGAAGATGTTTTTTTGGACGCGGAAAGCGACTCTATTGTTGTTGATTTGGGAAATGTCACCGCTGACGATAATATTCAAATTGCGAGTCTTGAAAATGATGCGCCAAATGTATTTCCAATCGGTGAGACGATAGTCATCTGGGTCGCAACGGATGCTGTGGGCAATCAAGCGCAATTAGGACAAACGGTTACGATTACTAAAAGAAAAGAGCTTAAAGCTGATAATGAGCCAAGTGATATTGATGTCAATAAAAAAAATAAAACCTTGTTTGGACGAATTGATTTTTCGTTGCTTGTTCATTTATTAGGTGTCAATCTCTTATTTAGAATGCAATGGGCATTTTCTAAAAGAAATTTTTAAACCGGATCGAGGCTGAACATGAATACACGAAAAAATTCATATTTGAGTAGTTTTTTTTTTGTTGGTATTGCAAATGTTTTATTTTTAAATATGCTTGTTGCCGCCCAGGTTCTTGAAGTTGGGCCTGGAAAAATGTTTGTATTGCCGAGTATTGCGGCAAGTTTTGCGCAAGATGGTGATACGATAGAGATTGATGCTCAGGGTTTCTATGATGGCGATGAAGTAACATGGGAAGCCAATAATTTAACCATAAGAGGGGTTAATGGTAGGCCTGAAATCAAGGGGATTGGTCAACTAAAGAATGGTAAAGGCCTTTGGTTGGTGAAAGGCAATAACACAGTCATTGAAAATTTCGAGTTTTCTAATGCTAAAGCACGTGACAAAAATGGCGCCGGTATTCGTCAAGAAGGAACCGGTTTGGAAGTTCGTTTTTGCTATTTTCATGATAATGAAAATGGCATATTAGCGGGGAAAAACCTTAGCAGCGAAATCATTATTCAAAACAGTGAATTCTCCAGTAACGGTCATGGCAAGGGTCAAACACATAATATCTATATTGGTGAAGTAAAAAGTTTTACCTTGCAGTATAGTTTTAGTCATCACGCAATTATTGGCCATAATGTTAAAACGCGTGCGCTCACCAATTATATACTTTATAACGCCATCATTGACGGGCATGATGGTCGATCAAGTTACGCGATTGATTTTTCAGAGGCAGGATTGTCATATGTTTTGGGCAATGTTATTCAGCAAGGCCCTGAAACAGATAACTCGACAATGCTATCATTTGGCGCAGAAGGTATAAATAACCCAAAAAGTGAACTTTATATTGTGAATAATACGTTTGTAAATGACCGACATACTGGGATATTTATTAAAAATTATACGGATAAAAAAATATTTATTGCGAATAATGTTTTTGCAGGGAAGGGAAGTGTAGGGGTAAAAAAAAGCGAAATGTTGAATAATATTCTACCTGACGAAGATCCTCTCTTTGTGAATCGAAAAAATTATGTTTATTTGTTGAAAAGAAAATCTCCTGCTGTCGATAAAGCACAAGATCTAACACCATTTGATCTGCCGTATAAGCTGCTGCCTGAATTTGAGTATGTGCATAAAGCGAGTAGCAAAAAACGAATAGTTAAAAATACGCTTGATATTGGAGCTTACGAATATCAGGGTGATTAAACCAAAACTTCGATTGTATTTGGATGGCTCAAAAATTTCTCCGGGCTCGCTGTGTAACCATACGCCCCTGACTGAAAGACGATGACTAAATCTCCAATTTCTGCTTCAGGCAATTCCATTTTATTCGCTAAAATATCAAGCGGCGTGCAAAGGGGGCCAACAATATTGACGGTTTCTGTTTGTTCATTTCTAATTCGCCCCATTTTTACTGGATAGTTCTTTCTAATAACTTGCCCAAAATTCCCGGATGCAGCTAGGTGATGATGTAAGCCTCCATCGGTGATGAGAAAGGTTTCATCGCGAGATTCTTTACGATCTATTATTTTGCACACGTAGACACCTGCTTCGCCAACAAGATAGCGTCCAAGTTCCATTACTATTTCCGTCGTTGGAAGATTTTTTTTAACGCTAGGTAGAATGTTTTTTAAGTTTTTAGCGATCGGTTGAAGATCGATTTTTGTATCTCCTGGAAAGTAGGGAATACCTAAGCCTCCGCCAATATTCAATAATTTGGGGTGGGTCGGCGCATGCTCAGTGAGTCTATAGGCTAATTCAAAGGTTTTATTGTGAGCATCAATAATGCTGTCTGCATTTAAATTCTGTGAGCCACTGAATATATGAAATCCGTGAAATGCTAGATTTAATTCGGTGAGGCGTTTTAGTGTTTTGGGTACATGCTCGGCATCAATTCCAAATTGCTTGGGGCCGCCACTCATTTTCATGCCTGATGCTTTTAGTTCAAAATCGGGGTTGACGCGTATCGCAACCTTTGGTGTTAAGCCAAGCTTTTCTGCAATATTGGAAATCCTTTCCATTTCATTTTGTGATTCCATGTTGATAATAATTTCAGCGGCGATAGCTTGGGTTAATTCTTTGTCTGTTTTTCCGGGGCCTGCGAAACTAATATGTTGGCGGGGCATTTCGGTGTCTAACGCGATTTTCATTTCACCTGCTGAAGCGAGATCAAACCCATCGACTAATGTTGACATATATTGAACTATAGCAGGCATCGGGTTGGCTTTAATCGCGTAATGTAAATGAATTTCTTTAGGCAAGGTGTCACGTAATAATTGTACTTTTTCTTTAATGACTTTGCGGTCATACGCATAAAAGGGTGTTTGGCCCACGCGTGCTGCGAGTTGAGTTATCGGGATGTCGCCAATATATAGTTCACCATCAATGGTGGGAAATTGGTTCATGGGTATATGTGTTGGTTTTATTTTTGACATTGCTTTATTCCTGAAACAGATCTTGGTATTCGGCAGCAATTAGTTTTCTATCAATTTTGCCATTTGGATTCTTAGGTAAGGATTCTTTGATTTCAACGGTGTAAGGGATCATAAAATTAGGTAGATGTTTTTTGCATTCATTGATGATCGCATCGGGGCTAGTCTCTTTGTTTGTTGTGGCGACCACTACAATGGCTTGTCCAAGTGTTGGGTGGTCTATTCCCAGTGCGGCAGTTTCGCTGACGAGGCCAGAGCTGTATATCACTTCTTCAATTTCGGTTGGGCTGACTCTATATCCTGAAGTTTTTATCATGTCGTCTTTGCGTGCGACAAAATAAAAGTAGCCGTCTTCGTCCATGTGTACGGAGTCACCAGACCAAACCGCAATTTCGGGGAGTTTCAAACCCGATAATTGGTTTGGCGCAGGTTTGAATCGTTCGGCAGTTTTTATTGCGTCGTTCCAATAACCGAGTGCCACCAGCGAGCCTCGGTGTACCAGTTCTCCAGGCTCGCCTGGCGTGCATGGACTGCCATCTTCTCTAACGACCATCACTTCGGCGTTGGGTATGGCCTTTCCCATGGAGTCAGGGCGATTGTCAATTTGCTCAGGCGATAAATACGTCGAACGAAAAGCCTCTGTTAAGCCATACATTAAATAAAAATCTGTTTTTGTCAGTGCGCTCCGCAGTGATGAGAGTGTCGCTTTTGGCATGGCGCCACCGGAGTTGGTCGTGTAGCGTAAACATTCTTTAGCTTCGTCTGGCCAGTTTAATTGAGCTAATTGATTCCATAGAGGAGGAACTCCAGCGAGTCCGGTAATTTTTTCTCGCGCGACCGCTTTGATAACGTCTCTAGGTAATAAATAATCCATTAATGTAACACTTGCGCCGACTGAAAATGCGCTGCTGAGTTGGCTAAAGCCATAGTCGAAACTAAAGGGTAATACGGCTAACAATTTGTCTGTAGCGGTATTGTTTAAATATTCTGCGACACTTTTGGCGCCAGCGACCATGTTTCGATGAGAAAGAACAACACCTTTGGGTTTTCCCGTACTGCCGGAAGTGTAAAGAATAGCTGCCATGTCGGTATCGATGATAGATGGTTTTGTTGTTGGCCTGAATTCGCTCGATAAGTCTTGCCAGCGATGAACGGCTAACTGGCTAACTCCTTCGATTGTTTTGTCTCCGGTTATAATTAAGTGTTGCAGGTCATGGCATTCAGCTAAAGTGTCTTTGAGTAAGCTCGCTCTATCGGGTGATGTGATGAGAATTCTTACATTGCAGTCTTTTAGAATGTAAGCGACTTGCTCGGGTTTAAGTAATGGGTTGATTGGAACAAAAACACCGCCTGCCAAGCTGGTTGAAAAAAAACTTATAACGGCTTCAAATTGCTTGGGCAGATAAATCGCAATTCGTTCAGATTTGCAAATCCCTAGAGACAGAATTGAATTTGCGAATGTAATCGTTTCAGCTTCAAGTTGCTTGTAGCTTAGGGATGCTTTTTTATGCTTAAGTGCTTTTTTGTCACCAGCCCATGCTGAGGTTTTAATAATGAGATCATGTAAAAGATAGGGCATAAGTTCTCTTTTTATAAATTAGGGCTTAAGCAAATTGTTTCATCAGTTTAACGATAAATTTATCGTAATCAACATGAGCGAGCTTGTTAATGCCTGCAGCCGCTTTTCTTCCGCCTCCGGTAGGGAATTGCCGACATAGCTCGTCGGCACCCGTTTTACTTTTTGCGGGAGCTCTTACGCTCACGAGCCATGAATTGTTACCAATATCGGTGAGCAAAGCATGTGCTCGTATTGGGTGGTTAATACTTAAGGTGTTAGCAAATACTCCGGAAACGCGCCTAGCCCATTTTTTATTGGGCAGCATGTATACTGCATATTTTTCTTTATCTATAATGGGTTTCAGGTTTTTAACTTTAGCCATATCTTCCTTGTAGCCGTTAACCAGTAAGTTAAAAGTGGGTTCGGTTGCAATGAAATCAAATGGATTTTTGTATTTAGCGATACATCTATAGAGTTTTAGTGGAGTAATATGTAAGTCGTGCAGGCTTGCTCCGTAAGCATTATAGTTGAGTAAGATGCCTAATTGTTTTAGCTTTTCCATGGACGTAGTATCTAACATTAACTGTTGCTCGTTAAGAGCGATAGCGCTGTTATCAAAATTATCGCCAAATGCTCCGACGATTGCCCAGGCGCTGAAACCTTGCTTAAGGTGTTGATCCACGATAAGGCTTGTACAGGTCTCTGAAGAAGTATTGATGTATGCTTGAAGGTGTTCGTGCCGAGGGATATCGCCTGCGAAGTGGTGGTCGAAATAATTTACGGTTGCGCCGCTAGCCAAGTGCTTGCTTAGCGGTTCTCGGTTTTTATCGAGCGAGAGATCAAATACATTTATTATATTTCCATCCTGAATCGGTATCTTATCCAGTAATTGAATGTCTCTTTTAACTCCGGTAATTAATGTGCTCTCGCAAGGATTGGCTAAGCGAAATTGATGTAATGCACAAATGCCATCGGCATCTCCATTAAATGCATCATAAACTTTATTTTTAATCATATTTAATTTTAAGTATTAATAAGTCTCAAGGATGCCGAATAGCTTGGTGTTAAGAGAGTGTTATCTAATGAAACCTAGTTTTTCCAGTTTCAAAATGATGCGTTGTGCTGCTTCGTCAGGAGAGCATTCTTCCGTTTTTATGACTAATTCAGGGTTTTCTGGTGTTTCATAGGGGTCGCTTATTCCAGTGAATTCTTTAATAATACCCTCTCGAGCTTTTGCATAAAGTCCTTTTCGGTCACGTTGTTCGCAGGTTTCTAGAGATGTGGCGATATGGATCTCTAAAAAACCGCCGACCGGCTTAATCATTTCTCTTACTTTTCGGCGTGTCGCCGCATAGGGGGCGATTGGGGCGCAAATAGCGATTCCGCCATTTTTGGTGATTTCGCTCGCCACATAGCCAATTCGTTCGATGTTAAGGTTCCTATGCTCTTTCGAAAAACCCAGTTCACTGGAAAGGTTTTTGCGCACGAGATCTCCATCAAGCAAGGTGACTCGACGTTTTCCTTGCTCTAAAAATTTGACTAATAATGCGTTGGCAATAGTTGATTTGCCTGAGCCAGACAATCCGGTAAAAAAAATAGTGAAACCTTGTTGGTGTTTTGGTGGATGTGTTTTTCGTAGTTCGGCGACGACTTTTGGGTAAGAAAACCATTCGGGTATATCCAGGCCTTCTTGCAAGCGGCGGCGAAATTCTGTGCCTGAAATATTAAGGGTTTTTTCGCCTTCTTTAATGTCGGTAATAGGGTGATATTCTGCTTTATCTTCGACGAATACCATCATTTGGAATGGAACCATTTCGATGCCTAGCTCGTCCTCGAATTTTTTCACCAAGTCTTGCGCATCATAAGGGCCATAAAAGTCCTCATCTTGACTGTTTTTGCCAGGGCCTGCGTGATCTCTGCCCACGATAAAATGTGTGCAGCCGTAATTTTTACGAATGATGGCGTGCCAAACAGCTTCACGTGGCCCCGCCATTCTCATTGCGAGAGGAAGAAGGCTTAGTTTTGTTGTTTGTGAGGGATATTGATCCAGAATATGCTGATAGCAGCGGACTCGAGAATAATGGTCTATATCGCCTGGCTTGGTCATGCCCACTACAGGATGGATCAATAAGTTGGCTTCTGCTTGTTGCGCTGCTCTGAAGGTAAGTTCCTGATGAGCTCGGTGCATAGGATTGCGAGTTTGAAATGCAACGATTCTTTTCCAGCCTGATTTGCTGAATTGATCGCGCAGTTCTTGAGGTGTGTTGCGTAGTTCATTGTAATCGTAGTGTGAGGGCGGTTCGATGCCTTTTAATTTTCCCCCGAGGTATACCGTGCCGGCTGTATCATGAAGGTAGGCAACGGCGGGGTGCTTCTTATCATCGGCGCCGAATACTAATTTTGCTTCGGTTGCTTTATCAGGCGTCCAAATGTCGGATACTTGCATGGTGGCAACCAGTACACCTTCTTCGTCTCGCAATGCGATGTGTTCGTTTGCTTTAATGGAGTTTGCGAACTCTTCAGAGACATCTAAAGTAATAGGCATTGTCCACAAAATATTATTGCTAAGACGATTGCTAGTTAGGACTGAATGGTAGTCTTTTTCTGCAAGAAATCCTTCTAGAGGAGAAAATCCGCCGCACAGCAATAATTCAACATCACATATTTGGCGATGCGTAAGATCCCATGATTTATACTCTTTTGCTTTGAGTTTTTCGTTCAAAGTGTCTTCAGCGGATAAATAGAGGTTCTTTAATTTTCCACCGTGGGGAGTAATTAGATTAGTCATGTTGTTTCCTTAAAAAATATGAGCTGTAGTTCGGTGTTTTGCTACTTAAAATGTTGGACGGCTATGATTTAGCGGTGTGGATTATAAGGTATCTGGCTTTTATGTAAAATTTATTTAGGATGTTCGACCGCATTGCCCATGAGCATGTTTCGTAACATTCTGGAGATTCTTGAAAAATAGGTGTTGACAGAAATTTGAAAGTGCGTAGAATTCGCCCTCCTTCAACGAGACCAAGCAAACACGTTAGGGGGGTCAACAGCCAAGAATGTTGTTGAGAGTGTTCTTTAATAAGGAAGAAGATCAAGTAATAAGAGTGGGTACTTGGGAAGATATTTTGCTGTATTGCAAAAG
>JALUUH010000005.1 GCA_027021445.1 Gammaproteobacteria bacterium | reverse complement strand
TGATGAGTCTTACTTGATTTTTATGCAAGCAAACCTTTTAACTCCTCAACAATTCCCTCAATGGCTAACTCCTTTTTCTCTAAGGTATTGCGGTTTATATATTCAATGATACCCGCATCAATGCCGCGTTCGCCTACTGTTAAACGATGTGGGATGCCGATGAGTTCCATATCAGCGAACATAACGCCGGCGCGCTCTTTGCGATCATCGAAGAGTACTTCTATTCCTGCTGCATTTAATTGTCCGTAGAGTTTTTCAGATGCTTCGCGTACACGATGTGATTTATGCATATTCATAGGCAATAATACTATTTGAAATGGTGCGATGGATGTAGGCCATTTAATGCCTTTTTGATCATTGTTTTGCTCTATCGCAGCCGCAACAATTCGTGATACGCCAATCCCGTAACAACCCATTAACAAGGTGATCGCTTTACCATTTTCATTGAGCACGGTTGCTTTCATTGTTTCGCTATACTTGGTGCCGAGTTGAAAAATATGCCCGACTTCGATACCGCGTTTAATAGACAGCTTGCCCTTGCCGTCGGGCGATGGGTCGCCTTCCATTACGTTGCGAATATCTTGGATGTTAGTGATAGGCAGGTCTCGTTCCCAGTTCACACCGGCAAGATGTTTTCCGTCTTCATTCGCGCCACATACAAAGTCTGAAAGTTGTGCTGCGCTGCGATCTACGATAACAGGAATCATTAAGCCAACAGGGCCAATCGAACCGGGTGAGCAGCCTATGACGGATTTGATTTTTTCATCGCAGGCAAAGGCGAGTGGACTTGCCACGAGATCGAGTTTTTCAGCTTTTATTTCATTGAGTGTATGATCTCCGCGTAATACTAGTGCGACTAAGCCATTATCAGTGCTGTCGACGATTAATGTTTTAAGCATTTGCTTGGGCTGGCAAGCTAGCAAGGCACATACCTCGTCTATGCTATGTTGGTTTAGGGTGTCAATCGTGCGCTTGTTTTGTGTCGCTTCTGCTCGTGGTTCAATAGGGCTGAGGGCCTCGGCCATTTCCACATTTGCGGCATAATCACTTTGATCGCTAAACGCGATATCGTCTTCGCCGGAGGAAGCGAGCACTTGAAACTCATGTGACACTGCACCACCAATGCTGCCGCTATCTGCGTTAACCGGGCGGTAGTCTAAGCCTAGTCTATCGAAAATACGGCAATACGTTGCGTGCATGATCGCATAGGTTTCTTCCAGTGATGCTTGCTCGGAATGGAAGGAGTAAGCATCTTTCATGATGAATTCTCGACCACGCATTAAGCCAAAGCGGGGTCTAATTTCGTCGCGAAATTTGGTTTGAATTTGATAAAAATTTACGGGTAATTGCTTGTAACTGCGAATCTCTTTTCGAACCAGGTCAGTGATGATCTCTTCATGCGTGGGGCCGTAGCAAAATTCACGTTGATGCCTATCTTTTAAACGCAATAAGTTTGGGCCGTATTGATCCCAGCGACCAGATTCTTGCCAAAGTTCTGCCGGTTGAACAGAGGGCATTAATACTTCTTGGGCGCCTGCGTGATTCATTTCTTCACGTACAATGTTTTCTACTTTTCGTAGAACGCGCAAACCCATGGGCAGCCATGTGTATAAACCCGAAGCGAGTTTGCGGATCATTCCTGCCCGCAGTAATAGTTGGTGACTGATAATTTCTGCGTCAGATGGGGTTTCTTTTAAGGTGGCAATTAAAAAGCGCGTGGTACGCATGGGTGTTTTCCTTTGCTTAATATTTATTTACGTTTTAGATTGAAAGGGTGTTAAACCTCATGGACAAGTCAATGGCTTTCACATCTTTGGTCAAAGCTCCTATCGATAGGTAATCGACCCCGGTATCTGCTATGGCTCGAATATTTTCCAGAGTGATTCCACCAGATGCTTCGAGTTTTGCCTGGCCTCGATTTAATGCGACGGCCTGTCTTAATAATGGAGGCGGCATATTGTCGAGCAATACAATATCCGCTTTGGCTTCCAAGGCCTGAGTTAATTCGTCTAAATTCTCAACCTCGACTTCTATCGGCATGCCACTGCCTAGGGTTTTGGCATTGGTTACGGCTTGGGCAATGCTGCCAGCGGCGAGGATGTGGTTTTCCTTGATTAATATGCCGTCATATAAGCCTTGGCGATGATTTTTTCCACCGCCGCAGGTCACTGCGTATTTTTGCGCATTGCGCAAGCCGGGCAGAGTTTTTCGGGTGTCGAGAATTGTTGCCGATGTTCCTTTTATCGCTTGCACATAAGTACTTACTTTGGTTGCTGTGCCGGACATTGTTTGTAAGAAATTCAGGGCAATACGTTCAGCGGTTAATATTCCTCTTGATTGGCCTTTGACTTCGCAAAGCAAGGTATTGGCTACTACTTTATCACCATCTGCCACCTTCCAGTGGATTTCTGTATCGGGGCAAATTTGTTTAAATACGGCATTAAACCACTCGATTCCAGCGATGATGGCTGCTTCTCGTGATATGACAGATGCAACGCTTATCTGCGATTCGGGAATTAACGAGGCCGTAATATCACCATTGCCAATATCTTCAGAAATGGCCCGTTTTATACTTTCTTTAAATGCGGAAGTGTTTTTCATATAAGGGTGTTGTGCTATTTATTGATAAAAATGGGGTTTATTATAACTCTTAATTTAAACAACCGTAGGATTTTAAAGCACTTGCAACAAAATGTCGTTACAGCTTTTATGAATAATATTATAAATCACTCCTTATTCTTGAGCGTTGCTGTGTTTGTCATGCTAGGAATGTACTCATTTAACGCGTTTGCGTTGAATGAAAACATGCGTTTGATAATGGCTGCACGTGAGGGCCAATTGTCACAAATAAAATCGGCATTAATGGCAGGTGCAGATGTCGATGAAAAAAACACCCAAGGTAAGACTGCGCTCATGGGGGCAGTAAGTTATGGAAATGAAAATGTGGTGAAATATCTTTTAGTTGAGGGTGCGGATGTTAATCTTGTAGACAATAAAGGTTATTCTGCACTCATGGTGGCCGCCCAAAAAGGACATGAGCAAATTTTTACGTCGTTATTAGATGCGGGAGTGAATTTTAAAGTGGCTGCGAGCAATGGCGATACGGCATTACTGCAAGCCGTCTATGCGGGAAATACAAAAATCGTACAGCAGCTATTGTCGAAAGGCGCGAATGCGCGCATGGTCAAAAAAAATGGATTAACAGCCTTACATTATGCCGCGAATTTTGGCTATAAAGAAATTGCCACTTTATTATTAAGTTATGGTGCTGATCCGGACTCTAGAACAGAGGATGGAATTTCCCCGCTTATGATTGCGGCTTTTTATGGTAAAGAAGATATTGCGGCATTATTGGTTGAGAAAGGCGCCGATTTAAAAGCAGAATCAACAACCGGTGTTACGCCTTTATCCAATGCCATATTGGCGGAACAGGATGGCATGATAAATTTTCTTGAAGAATCCATCGAGGAAAAAGATGCTGAGGCCTTAGCCCAGGAAGGTGGAAAGAAAAGATAAAATGAAGTTTTTGACTCAATCAGTTTTTTCATCTGTTTGCATAATTCGCACTACATAAAGACTTGAAGGTCTTCAGGAGTATTGTTTCGTATGAAAGTTGAAGAAGCATCATTGCCGTTCATTGTAGCCCTTATGGGTTGGGCTGCCGGCCTTGTCATGCTGCTGTTGTTTATCGTGTTGATTTACGATTTAACACAAAGAAAGCATGCTGTATTAAGAAATTTTCCGATTATTGGGCATATGCGCTATTTTCTGGAGCGACAAGGTGAGTTTTTTCGACAGTATTTCATTGCGCATGATAGAGAAGAACTACCGTTTAATCGTTCTACAAGAAGCTGGGTTTACCGTACAGCAAAGGGTTTAGGTGGGATCATTGGCTTTGGCTCAACAAATGATTTGCGCCAACCCGGTAGTATTATTTTTGTCAGCTCTCCTTATCCTGTACTAGAGGAGGAGTGTGTTCCTGCGCCGCACTGTATTATTGGCGAGCAATGTGAAAAACCTTTTGTGGCCAAAAGAATATTTAATATTTCAGGCATGAGTTATGGCGCAATTTCCATTCCCGCAGTAAAAGCCTTGTCGCATGGTGCGGCGGAGTCGGGCGTATGGTTAAATACGGGTGAGGGTGGTTTATCGCAATACCATCAAGTTGGTCAGTGTGATCGTATTTTCCAAATTGGAACGGCCAAATATGGTGTGCGAGATGATGCGGGTAAATTGAGTGATGATAAACTACGTGCAGTCTCTGAGTTTGTGAATGCATTTGAAATCAAAATTTCACAAGGGGCTAAACCGGGTAGAGGTGGAGTTTTACCGGCATTAAAAGTGACGCCGGAGATAGCGCGTATTCGTGGAATTCCTGTGAACGTTGTTTCTAGTAGCCCAAATCGTCATCATGAAATAAAAACACCGGATGACTTACTCGATATGATTTGTCGTATAAGAGATATTTCCGGTAGGCCGGTAGGTTATAAAGTGGTTATGTCGAGTAAGATATTTCCTGAAACAATATTCGATGCCGTATTGCGTCGCGGCATCGATTCCGCACCAGACTTTGTCACAATAGATGGCGGTGACGGAGGAACCGGTGCGGCACCACAAATTCTTGCCGATCATGTCGGCCTGCCTTTGCATGAAGCATTACCGATGTTTGTAGACAGCCTTTATGAGGCAGGTTTAAGAGATCGAATCAAAGTCATTGCTTCGGGTAAATTAGTGACTTC
>JALUUH010000004.1 GCA_027021445.1 Gammaproteobacteria bacterium | reverse complement strand
ATTATCTTCGGTACTCGCTCGGCCACCAGACTGAGAACTCATAGCATCTTGCCAAGTCTTGTGCTCACTGCTCGCCGTCAGGGCAAGCATCCCAGAGAGTTCCTTCAAACTTTACTAACTGCTGATACCACTAATGCACAGAATGCTCTCTTTAATAATTCTTCCTGATTAATCGATTCTATCCGTAAAAAAAGATACTAAACTGTTACTTTATGGCCTTGTTAGCGTATTTTTTTGATAGTTAATCACCCTGAACCAAAACGGGTCGTTTAAAAATGAACCAATACGTGAGCGGAGCAACTGCAACCGCGAAAAAACCCCACGCCATATACGAGTAGCCTTTGGCAACCAAGGAGATCACTCCTATGCGGGATAACAACAACGCAGCCATAATCAACATAAAAGCCGATACAAAGCGCAAAACATCCTTGTTATTACTCTCAGGAAACCTAAGTTCGACACGCTTAGATAACGCAAAGGACATTCCGACCGCTGTCTCGATAAGCGCCACAAAAAGCACTACGCCATAAAGTGTAATTATCCATGCATCGTTACTCGCGTGTTGTAACGCATATTTCAAGGGCAAGGTTTGCGTAAGCACTTCGCCACTCAAGCCTCCGATACCAGAAACCAACATTGCCATTGGAACAACTCCAAGAATTGCACCTATGGCTGCCGCAATTATTGTTTCATTCTTGGTCTTTAGCCCTTGCGCTGCAAATATCGACGCAGGTATAGCCACAAAGTTATATCCTATGTATGTCAATCCATCCGATATTGCATTTAATGGCGTGGCAGATTGGTGAAATACACCACCAGTCTCTAAATTCGATGATCGAAGCAATACATATAGGAAGATTCCAAAGCATCCATATAAGAATAATGTACCAACCACCTTTAGTCTTTCAATTGATCGCTCTCCTAGTAGAACTATCGTCGAAACAAGAACAGCAACAAATATAGCGAGCCCACTGTCGGTTACATTTGCAAGCTCGGAAATCACTGAGGAAGCGGCTGAAATAACAATGGCAAGAACCAAGATCGCCATCGCTACGAATAGCACCTCGAATGCAGGTGCTGATTTTTTTAACAACACGGATGACCAACTCGCGTAATGGAACGACGACGTAATTCTCGCCAATTCTAGTGCCATGTACATGCACAAAAAAAATCCGATTGTGACGATAGTCACAACCAGCCAAGCTGCTTGCCCATTGTCAAGAAAGTATTCAACGACCTCTCTACCAGTAATGTATCCACCCCCAATCAAAATTGATTGGAACACTATCCCAGGTATAAAAACAGATAGATTCATAGTAACACCTAATGTTCAGATTGATTCCCATGAAGGCTTTACCTTCATTGCTCGATGCAGCTCATCTAGTACCACTGCTATCACATCAGCATATATTCTCGCGACTTTTTGGCGCTTGTCCGAGTTGCTTTCAGCGTAGTAAACAAGCCCCGGATATACAAAAAAGGGAATTTCTACTTTATCGGCAAACCGCGTGAATGCTAAATCTCCCCATGTCCTACAAAGACACCCAATCGAATGGATGCTTTTTGCATGTTTTTTCCAGTTTGTACCAAATTGGGGTGATATGGCTTTCAATTTTATAGCTATTTGTTCGATAGCTCGAGTGTTCTTGTTTAATAGCTCCGCTGCAATAAATAGTAGATCCCCCATAATGGAGACGACTATTTGGTCGTTGGCTATGCCGATCATCCGCTCTGTTATATGCTCGGCACAAGAATCAAGCATAATGGCATATTTTTCTGCCTCCCTTGGGTTTTTCATAACTTCATAAAGAGTTCCCGACGGAAAATAATAGGGGTGCACAGTGGCTGCACCATGACTCGGCTCTCGATGATAGTAATAATCTTCGAAATATACCGAGTGCAGCCTGTAGTTATCCCTTTTTTCAATATCGTTTAACTGTGAAAATGGCCTATCAAAATCCATCTCTCTTGAAACGGCGAGTTTAATATAATCCGAATAATTCAGCTGAAAATGTCTTTGCAAGAAAAAGTACTTGAATGTTTCATGATCTGTTCTTCGCAACCGCCGTAAAACGGTGGTGATTGCAGTTACATGAAAACCCAATGATCGTTTTACTGGAAGAAGCTGGAGGAGATCTGCGGTATTCCCTTCCTTATCCAAACTCACCTCAATGCTAATATTCTCAGCCAATTTATCCGCAGTATCTTTTGATATCTTGCCTCTAGAGATTTCTCGACCCCATACCAACTGACATAGCTTTTCGTATGCATGGGACAATTCATCAAGTTCAGTGGCTGAAGCAATTGCACCTCCGTCACCCATGCTATCAAGGTCGCATACGTCATAGGTAAAGTCGAGAATTTCGTAAAGCCTTTTTCTGTAGTCTAGACAGGCATGCAAATTATGCTGCCCATTTAAATCTTTAACAACCCAGTTCATTCCACCCCACAAGGGGCCAGCCAACATGATATGTCGTCGCATATCAAAAATGCGACTAAATCTCGCTGCCCTGCCTAATTCTAAAAGTAATCCAAGTGATTCCTTGTGAGGACTAAGCGCATGACACAACAGTGCCCCATTAGCAGAATAAAAAGAACCAGATTGATTTGCCAAAGCAAATCCATAAAGGCCCTTATCAAATATTTCTGCAAAAAGTGCCTCAGGTATTGCACTTATTGTTGGAGATACATCTGAACGATCCGACAATCCGACTCGAGACGCGATTGACTCAATCGGTGACCGATAGCTCTCTTCATTAACATTGTGCTTTAGAGCGTTTTCTATTTTCCTATCTAGCGCAACATGAAAATTTCTAGTTAAATCCTTTTGCGAATAGAGAGCGGTCGGCATATCTAATTACCCTGCTTGGTACTAGAAGTAGTATTTGAAGGTGAACCAGTACTATTAATTTTCAGATTTTCATAGAGCTCTATCGCCACTTTAACAATAGACGGGTTGGCGGTGAGGTACGCGTACTCCATTTTTCTGTCTATGTTGTTTACCTTTGTTAATAGCGCTAGCTTGTCATCAAACAAAACAATATCCATTGTTTTAAGCTTACTAAGATATTCTTGATTAAATGGCCTGCTTGCCTCCCACGGGTAGTTGCTCCATAACACACTAACTCCTAGCTTCTTGTGCTGTTCAGCCAATCTAGTAAATTCTTCCACTTGCTTTGAATCGCCAGGATCGTACAGCATAATTCGTTCAATGGTTACGTTTCTTTGCATGGCAGCAGTTTGCACGTCTGCGCCATCTCCATCACGGCTAAAAAAACGCCAGTCTTCTACTGCAACACGATTCGTTGCTCTAACGTGCTTTGCAGACAATTCAAAGCCCTTCTTCCATACATCAAAAATATCTTTTCGATCTACTCTTAACATTCCCTCTCTATGTAATTTAGATAGATTCTCTCCGATTTCATTGAGCCCATTCGCGAATAGGTGGCGGATATGAGCATCTTCAATATTGTTGTCTAACCACAACCATGAAGAAGCATAAGGATCATATCCATGAGGAAACCTATTTTCTGCTGTTTTTAATTTTTCTATGCTTTCAACTGCACTAACAAGTCGAGGGAATTCCTTATTCATTAGCACTGTAGTTTTAGCCAGACTCCCTAGTATGGCACCTATTACCAAAGAAACAGTAAAATTCAACCCTTTTTTTGAATCATCTAGATATCCGATTTTTGCTAAAAACCACGTAAGAGCTGCTAGAACGCCAGAACCTGCCGCAGCCGTCAATAATAAATTGAATAGTCCTTCAAACATCATTAATTCCTCTTATTGCTTTTTATGAACCAGCACATAATTTCCGGGATTACAACGCTAACGTGTTGGCTAACTTGCCGCAGGATTGCGGGGCACAGACTTTAACTAACCAAGAAACTTGATGCGGGCTTCTAAACATGAAAAACCGCACAGCCCCTGCGGTCAAGTTGAGCCAATGGTGTGTGCCCGGCATGGGCATGATCTTATGGGGTGTAAGTCCCCTGTACATTTTCCAGGAAGTTGACAAGTTGTCAACTTTAAAAAGTACTAGCCGAAGGCAAGGGCGTAAGGGCGACCGAGCGTCCGAAAGAAGCCGGAGTGCAAACCTGCGAGCTGACGGACAGAAACCGCATATAAGGCCGAACCCCTGGCTGAGTGAGCACAACATCACGAAAGCCGTCTGGAGAACATGGGGGATGGTAAATGCGGCAGTTGTGCAGGGAAGGATCATGTTCTTACCCGGGGAGATCTGCCTGACTTTGCGACCGTCTCTGGCGGTAGCGCTTCATGTAGTAATGCATGAGGTGATCGGGCAGAAGTCAGCAGACGGCATAGTAGTGGATTCATACCAGATGAAGCGAAGGCCTGAAGCCAAGGGAGAAAATTTCCCATCATGCTCTATTCTCAGTTTGAGCCGATCGGTTCACGTAAGAGTTCATAGGCGCGTTGGTGGAAATGAAATTTTCAGGGTTAATCAAAATGGTTCCCTTTTGGTTGCTTGTTCGACTACGGTCCGACACCCTTGGTAACCGCCCGGTGCGGACCCGCATGCCGAGGTGGTGTGGGAGGGAGGGGTTAAAAACCCCTTCCTATCCCTCTTCAAGTAAGCCGCTTCGCGGCAGGTTAAGTTTCTTAAATCCTTATTGCTTCATTCCATAATTCATGGTATCTTCTTACCGGTGTGCAGGCCGGTATCTTCTACCCGACAAGGTTTAAAAAAGAAAGGAAGATACCATGAATTATTTAATCAAACGTT
>JALUUH010000003.1 GCA_027021445.1 Gammaproteobacteria bacterium | reverse complement strand
CCAAACAAGTTCAGCAAAATGCGCATTAGTGGTAGGGGCTGAAACGCTGTCACGGGTTATTGATTGGACCGATCGAGGCACCTGTGTATTATTTGGTGATGGCGCTGGTGCAGTCGTTGTAAGTGCAAGCGAAACACCGGGCATTATGTCAACTCATTTACATGCTGATGGTCGATATAAAGACTTGCTGACTGTTCCAGGTGGGATATCCTCAAATTACGAGGCCTATAAAAATAATGAAGTTTTTCTTGAAATGAAAGGCAGTGAGGTTTTTAAGGTCGCTGTTAAGACCTTGGGCAGTATTGTCGATGAAACACTTGCTGCTAATAAACTTGAGAAAAAAGATATAGATTGGCTGGTTCCCCACCAAGCTAATATCCGCATCATCAATGCGACGGCAAAAAAATTGAGAATGCCTATGGATAAAGTTGTTACTACAGTAGACAGACATGGAAACACTTCAGCAGCCTCTATTCCACTTGCTTTTGATTCGGCGGTAAAGGATGGAAGAATTAAAGCCGGGGAAACTATTCTAATGGAAGCGTTTGGTGGTGGCTTTACCTGGGGATCGGTGCTGTTAAAGTATTAATGGAAATTGTTACGCGGTATTTGTCTTTCACTTTTTTGTTTGTTATCACCCTCCCTAATGGAGTTATAAGTAAATGAGCAATGCTTTTGTTTTTCCGGGACAAGGTTCCCAGTCTGTCGGAATGATGGCAGCCCTCGCTGAAATGAGTCCCATTATTCATTCAACGTTTAACGAAGCGACTGAGGTTCTTGGTTGGGATACCTGGGCATTAATTTCTGATGGCCCAACAGAACTTATTAATCAGACAGATAAAACTCAACCTATTATGCTGGCTGCTGGTGTTGCAACCTGGCGTTTATGGCAGGAAATTAACCATAGCTCAAAGAAACCAAATTATATGACGGGTCATAGTCTGGGCGAGTATGCGGCATTGGTTTGTGCAGATGCATTAAATTTTCAAGACGGGCTTTTGCTGGTGCAAGAACGTGGAAAATATATGCAGGACTGCGTTCCTGCGGGCGCAGGTGCGATGGCTGCAATTCTAGGTTTGCACAATGAAGAAGTACTCAAAATATGTGCGGCGGCCGCTGAAAATCAGGTTCTACAAGCAGTTAATTTTAATAGTCCCGGCCAAGTAGTTATCGCCGGTAATAAAGAAGCCATAGAGCGATCACTGTTGCTAGCGAAAGAAGCAGGAGCTAAAAGAGTCGTGTTATTACCTGTTAGTGTCCCTTCCCATTGTGATTTAATGAAACCTGCAGCTGAAAAACTAAAAGCTCGTTTGCAAAATATTACTATTTCTAAGCCTAACATACCTGTTGTTAATAATGCGAGTGTGACCGTTAACGACGATGCAAAGAATATCAAAGACGCTTTGGTCAAACAATTATATAGCCCTGTTCGGTGGGTAGAAACTATTGAATATTTAACTCAAAATGGGGTAAATACCATTGTAGAATGTGGGCCAGGAAAAGTACTTACGGGCTTAAATAAAAGAATAAATAGGCAGCTTGAACTTTATACCATGACAGATAAAGCAAGTTTAGAAAAAGTCAACTCAATGTGGGGGTAAAATTATTGTGTCGCTGGACAATCAAATTGCACTTATCACCGGCGCAAGTCGGGGTATCGGTAAGGCCATTGCGGAGAACCTTGGACGTCAAGGCATATTCGTTATCGGTACTGCTACATCCGATCATGGGGCAGAAGCCATTAGCGCTTATTTGAATGCCGCAGGGCTAAAGGGCACAGGAGTGAAACTTGATGTTACTGACCAGGAATCCATTGATGGTTTGATTCCTCAAATCACTAAGAAATACGGCGCTCCGACAATATTGATTAATAATGCGGGCATAACACGTGATAATCTTAGCTTACGGATGAATATGGAGGAATGGGACTCTGTCATAAATACAAACCTAAGTTCTGTATTTCGGGTATCAAAAGCGTGTCTTAAAGGCATGTTGAAAGCGCGCCAAGGAAGGATCATCAGTATTGCATCAGTAGTTGGTGCTTCAGGTAACGCAGGACAAGCAAACTATGCGGCTGCAAAAGCAGGTATTACAGGTTTTAGCAAATCATTGGCACGCGAAATAGCCTCGCGTGGAATTACAGTTAATGTTATTGCACCAGGGTTTATTGAAACCGATATGACAAAAGCACTGCCGGAAGAACAGAAAAAAACACTGATTGACCAGATTCCATTAAGCCGACTGGGTAAACCTGAAGATATTGCAGCAGCTGTGAATTTTTTGGCATCCTCAAGTGGCGCCTATATCACCGGTGAGACAATTCACGTAAATGGCGGTATGTATATGAATTAACAAATGTTTTCAACTCATAAAGCAGGAATACAATAAGCTAAATGAGTTGCTGAAATATTTCTGGCACAACGGATAAGTTTACAATACAATACGCCAAGTTTTGACAATCGAACAAAAAATTGAAGGAGTTGGAAATCATGAGCAACGTCGAAGAACGAGTCAAGAAGATCGTCGTTGAGCAACTGGGAGTAAAGGAAGAAGAAGTTAGCAACGAAGCATCTTTTGTAGATGATTTAGGTGCAGATTCTTTAGACACAGTTGAGCTTGTAATGGCTTTAGAAGAAGAATTTGAATGCGAAATTCCTGATGAAGAAGCAGAAAAAATCACAACGGTTCAGCAAGCCGTTGATTACGTTAACTCCAGTAAATAATCACGTAAAGTGACATTTTAAAAGGCCGTTGCCTTAGTAGGTAACGGCCTTTTTACGTATAGCAGATTTGCCATGCAACGCTTATCGTACCTACACGACTTAGACTCTAAACCCACAGTTGATTGTTATGATAATCAATATATTATTGATTAATATGCAAAAAATGACAGTGTTTGTTGCGTAAACATTTTGTTATATAGAATTCACTCCATACTTAAGAAAGAAAGTTAATAGAAAATGTTAGGAAGGTTTTTAATATGAGACGTGTTGTCATTACCGGGCTTGGGGCGATTTCTCCAGTAGGAAATACTGTTCAAGACGCATGGGATAATGTGCTTGCTGGAAAAGGAGGCATTGCAAACATAGAGCATTTTGATGTTTCTGCGTTTAGCACTCGTTTTGGCGGCTCCGTCCGAAATTTTGCGATAACCGATTTCATTACGAAAAAAGACGCTCGAAAAATGGATGTTTTCCAACACTATGGAATGGCGGCGGGTATCCAAGCTTTTGAAGACTGCGGACTTGAAGTTAGCGCTGAAAACGCCGATAGAATAGGTGTTGCAATTGGTGCTGGGATTGGAGGTGTTGATGGAATAGAGAAGGGATATGATGCCTATTTAAAAGGTGGACCAAGAAAGATATCCCCCTTTTTTGTACCTAGCTGCATCATCAACATGATTTCAGGAAATCTTTCGATCAAGTATGGTTTTAAAGGCCCTAATTTCGCTATTGTTACCGCTTGTACTACTGGCACTCATAATATTGGAGATGCCGTACGGTTGATCCAGCACGGAGATGCGGATGTCATGGTCGCAGGTGGTGCAGAAATGGCAACCACGATAACGAGTTTAGGCGGTTTTGCAGCAGCAAGAGCGCTTTCAACCCGCAATGATGATCCAGCGACGGCAAGTAGGCCTTGGGATAAGGATAGAGATGGGTTTGTACTGAGTGATGGAGCAGGTGTTATCGTCGTGGAAGAGTATGAACATGCTAAAAAGCGTGGTGCTAATATTTATGCTGAAGTCCTTGGATACGGAATGAGCGGTGATGCACATCACATGACTTCGCCTTCGCCAAATGGGGAAGGAGCACAGCGTTGTATGCGTAACGCGATTAATGATGCTAAATCCAATCCCGATGAGATTGCCTACGTCAATGCTCATGGTACCTCTACACCTGCTGGTGATTTAGCGGAAACTCAAGCATTGAAAGGTGTATTTGGAGATCATGCGCAAAAATTTGCGGTGAGTTCAACAAAATCAATGACTGGCCATATGCTGGGTGCTGCAGGTGGTATTGAAGCCGTGTTTACCGCACTTGCAATTCGCGACCAAGTGGCTCCGCCTACCATCAATATATTCAATCAAGACCCAGAATGTGATCTTGATTTTGTTCCCAATGAAGCGCGAGAAATGAAAATAGATAAAGCCTTGTCTAATTCGTTTGGATTTGGCGGAACGAACGGAACTATCTTACTCGGCAAAATCTAAATCTTTAGCTTATTATCTCGGCCCATTCTTAATACGTATGGATGGGTAGAATTAACGCGGTTTGGTGATTCGCCCTAATGTCATTTGTCCAAAAAACCTTCCCTTGTGTTAAGGATCTACTGCATTTACATGCAAACGATACAGAACTATTTCCATTCTTATTGCAGAGTGTTGCTAACGGTTGCGATAATGCGCGCTACGATATTCTCTTTGCTTTCCCTCAGCAATGTTTAACGCTAGAAAAGCAGGATAAGCTCAATGCGCTTTGGCCGCTGAACAGTCATCATTTCTTAGACGAATTTAATGATTGGTTTAAGCAGGAAAAAAATTATTCGATGGATACTGAGCTTCCGTTCCATGGTGGATGGTTTCTTTTTCTAAGCTATGAACTTGCACAACAAATAGAACCGTCCTTACAGCTGCCTGCAAAAGGCCAGCATTTACCCATTGCATTTGCCACTAGAATTCCTGCTGCAATCATTACGGATCACCTTAAAAAAACGACAACACTTATTTGTGAATCGAATTTTTCTTCACTTTTACCTGCGTTGGAACACTATTTCAGTGAAATTAAGTCCGAAAGCTACCCGCTAAATACCAATGTCAATGCTGAAATAACCGAAGAACCCCCGCAAATTTACGCAAAAAATATACAAAAAGTCATAAATTACATCGTTGCCGGAGATGTGTTTCAGGTTAATCTATCGCGTCTATGGCAACTTAAATCGGAAGTCAGTGCCGCAACCCTCTATGCTATGCTGAGAAAAACCAATCCAGCACCATTTTCAGGCAGTATCCATTGGAAAAATCAATTTATCATTAGTACTTCACCAGAGCGCCTCATTAAAGCAAAAAGTGGAAAAGCAGAGGTTAGACCCATCGCCGGTACACGACCTCGTGGTAGAAATGAACACGGAAATATTCAACATAAAAAAGATATTGCGTTAAAAAAAGAGCTGTTTCAACATCCCAAAGAACGCGCCGAGCATGTTATGCTCATCGATTTAGAGCGCAATGATTTAGGTAGAATTTGTCAACCGGGAAGTATCTCAGTAGATGAATTTATGACACTTGAGTCTTATAGCCATGTACATCATATAGTTTCTAACATTACAGGAAAAATAAGAGATGAGGTTTTACCTGGAGATATATTGTCTGCAGTCTTTCCGGGAGGAACGATAACAGGTTGTCCAAAAATCCGCTGTATGGAAATCATTGCTGAACTAGAACAGCAATCACGGCAGGCGTATACCGGATCTATAGGGTATATTAACCGAAATGGTGATATGGATTTTAATATTTTAATCCGAACCCTTATTAAACATGACGAAAAAATAACGTTTAGAGCGGGAGGTGGAATCGTCAATGATTCCATTCCAGAGAATGAAATCGACGAGACACGCGCAAAAGCGCAAGGGCTAATCCAAGCATTCCGATGATTTTAGTGAATGGTAAATTGACTGGTCAAATCAATGTATTAGATCGTGGTCTGCATTATGGCGATGGGCTATTCGAAACTATTGCATATAAAAATAAGCATTTATTGTTATGGGATGAGCATTGGAGACGGCTTGCAAAAAGTGCCAAGATATTAAATATAGATTTACCCGATAAAGAACTCATTCGGCAAGAGCTAGATTTTGTTGTAAAAGGTCAAGAAGATATGGTCTTGAAATTGCTTATTACTCGCGGCGTCGGGGGCAGAGGGTATAAAATACCGGATAAGCCTAATCCAAACCGCATCATCATCAGCAGCGATTGGCCAAACCACGACAGCAATCTACGGCAAACAGGAGTCATTGTTCGCTTATGCGAAATGCGTTTAACGCGCAACCCCAAACTTGCTGGGATAAAACATTTAAATCGATTAGAGAATGTTATCGCAAGATCTGAGTGGAGGGATCACTCTATCTTTGAAGGTCTTATGTTAGATCAAGATAATTATGTGATCGAAGGAACAATGACAAATCTTTTTATCATCAAGGACAATGAAATATTCACCTCCGATTTAAAATATTGCGGAGTAGAGGGTGTTATGCGAGAACAGCTGATAAAGCTTGCTTCACAATTAGATATATCCGTTAAATTTATAAATATCAAACCATCAACCTTGCAAGATGCGGATGAAATATTGTTATCAAATAGCATTATCGGCTTATGGCCGGTTAAACAAATTCAAAATCACTCGTATAAAAGAAAGCCTACGGTAATCACCGAAAAACTACAACATCACATCTATACCGGGATATTTTATTAAATGCGATCACCGCGATTCAAATTAATGGGGTTGCTTATACTTTTCGCAAGTTTAGCCGGTGGATGGTTTGTCATGAGTTACCAACAATTTACCTCTACACCCATTGAGACTGGATTAGAGCCTATTGATTTTGTGGTAAAACCTGGGTGGGGGTTGAACAAAATTGCAAATGAATTATCAAGCCAAGAAATCATTAGTGATGTCGATTATTTTTTATTGATGACACGTTTGTCAGGTCAAAAAAATGAAGTTCAAAAAGGAGAATATCGCTTATTACCCGGAATGTTCCCGATAGACATATTCACACTTTTTATCGAAGGTCGAGTCAAACAATACAGTTTTACTATTATAGAAGGTTGGAACTTTAAACAGCTTTTAAACGCCATTCAAAATGTTGCAAAAATGAAGCAAGTACTTAAGGGCTTAAGCTCAGAAGAGATCATGAAAATACTAGGTTATCCAAATCAACATCCCGAAGGACGTTTTTTGCCTGACACCTATTTCTATTCTGCCGGCAGTTCCGATAAGCAACTTTTAAAAAGAGCCTATATTGCTATGGAGCAAGCCTTAGCGTTGGAATGGGAAAATAAAGCCGCTAAACTACCTTATAAAACACCCTATGATGCATTGATTATGGCTTCTATTGTGGAAAAGGAAACTGGTGATGTAAGTGAACGTAATGAAATCGCTGGGGTATTTGTTCGACGATTAAATAAAAAAATGCGCTTGCAAACAGACCCTACGGTCATTTACGGAATGGGGGATAAATACCAAGGTAACATCCGTAAAAAAGATTTAAAACTGGATACGCCATACAATACTTATCGTCGACATGGCTTACCTCCAACCCCCATCGCAATGCCGGGTGTGGAAGCAATAAGAGCTGCGTTGAACCCAGATAATGGGGTAACTCTTTATTTTGTAGCAAAAGGTGATGGCAGTCATCAATTTTCGACGACCATCAAAGAACACAATAAAGCCGTTAGAAAGTACCAGATTACCCAGCGCAAAAAAAACTATAGAACGAGTCCAGCAGAAGAATAATGAACGGGAAATTTATTACCATAGAAGGCGGTGAGGGGGTAGGGAAATCAAGCAATATCGCGCATATTAAATGCGTGATAGAAAAACGAGGTATTCCAGTCATCGTCACTCGAGAACCTGGTGGTACCCTTATCGGCGAGAAAATTCGAACCCTACTCATTGATCCAGAAAATTTAAATCTGCATGCAAATACTGAATTGCTGTTAATGTTTGCAGCTAGAACACAACATCTTGAAGAAAAAATAATTCCTCACTTAAATAAGGGATCATGGGTAATATGCGATAGGTTTACCGATGCTACTTATGCATACCAAGGTGGTGGGCGTGGCCTTGATATGCATAAAATTAGCATTCTTGAACAATGGGTTCACGCTAACATTCAACCCGACATGACCTTATTATTAGATCTTGATGTAGCAACAGGTTTGTCACGTGCTAAAAAAAGAAGTGCTGCAGATAGATTTGAGCAAGAAAATATTGAGTTTTTTAATAAAGTAAGGAATACCTATTTATCCCTGGCACAACAACATTCGCAGCGTTACAGAATCATCGATGCATCACCACAAATGGGCGATGTGCAAAAAAGTATTGAACATGCCATAGAAGGACTATTCTAATGGAATCCATTTATCCATGGCAAAACGCTAAGTGGAAGGAGATATCAACGCGTGTTGAAACGGAAACACTGCCGCATGCATTACTTATATCAGGCCCTAAAGGTATTGGAAAAAAAAGCTTCAGCTTTGCTATTGTGCAAAGTATTTTATGCGAAACTTTAACGGCTAATGATTTAGCCTGCGGGAAATGTACAAGTTGTCTGTTGCTATCCGCAGAAACACATCCTGATTTAAAGTTTGTTGAGCCGGCGGGAAAAAGTGCGACTATTAGTGTCGATCAGATAAGAGAACTAACTACTTATGTCGCTTTAACACCACATATTGGTTCACGCAAAATTGTGCTCATACATGACGCAGAAAAAATGAATACCAACGCAGCGAATAGCTTACTAAAATCGCTCGAAGAGCCACCTAGTTCCTCATTGATCATCTTGGTAAGCAGCCAGCATAGCATCTTGCTTCCAACGATTAGAAGTCGTTGTCAGCTTCTGTCGTTACCTTTGCCTAGTCAGGATATTACGGAAAAATGGTTGGCAGCTAATGTTAATACTGAATTTGATGCTGGATTATTATTGGCGCTTGCACAAGGTGCCCCATTATCTGCGTTGGCATTAAGCCAGGACAACGTGTTCAAGAACAGACTGCTGCAGTTTAGCCTATTGCAGCAACTTGCCCAGCAAAAAGCGGATCCTGTTTCGGTCGTTGCCTTGTGGCTTAAAAATGGAATTGATTATTCTATTTTTTGGCTAAATACTTGGGTAAAGGATATGGCGAAACTCAAAGTAGCAGCGACATCTAAATTTATAAGCAACCCAGATTTATTCAGAGAGCTGCAGCAACTTAGCCAGGATATCCCCCTTCAGAAGTTATTAGAGTTTCAAGTTCAGGTTGAAAACGCAGCTAAATTATTACGTGGTAATATGAGTCGAGAGCTTTTATTAGAAGAGCTTCTGATTCATTGGATTGGATTAATCCGGAAATCTAAAAAACAATCACTTTCTTCTTAGAACGTGTCATCAAATATTTTATCTGTGTCTATCGTTGACGGGTTTCAACGACAGGTTATTCTGTTTATGCGAACATTATAAAACCCAGTCATGGTCTGAACACAATCTAAGCACTTCTTGTTATTATCGAGTGTTAGTCAGGACATGGGGATTATTTACTTCAATTTATTTTAAATTATGTTATAAGAGGTTTTTATGTGACGAACTGGTTTCGTTATTTGCAGAAAATAAAAAGTAAAAAAAGCGATAGCGGGTAAAATATTTTTTGTATAGGTGTCTCCACAAATTGGTCGCAATTATTAACAACAGGGGAAAGGGTGAGTTCAATGAACATTAAAAAATTAAGTATATTGTGTATTACTATATTCGTAATATCTGGCTGTGCATCAAAAGGCACGCAAGAAGATACTGCGGCCGACGAAGCGCTTGCTATTGAAACACCCACTGAGGAAGGCAGTACATCTAGTCCAATAGGCACAGAAGCATCGGGAGCGTTAGGAGAATCAACTGCCGAAAACATGAATGTTGATCCAGGCAATTCATTACGTGATGAAAAAATAATTTATTTCGACTATGACTCATCTCAGTTAGAAGAAACGACTCGGGCTATCATCGATGCACACGCAGATTATTTACTAAATAATCCTGATTTGCAGGTTACCCTGGAAGGGCATGCTGATGAGCGTGGATCAAGAGAATATAATCTCGCCCTTGGTGAGAAGCGCGCGAATGTTGTTAAAAGAGCATTAATGATTAAAGGTGTACAAAAATCTCAAATAAATAGTATTAGCTTCGGTGAAGAAAAACCTCAAGTAGATAATCATACGGAAGAAGCATGGAGTTCTAATCGCCGCGCGGTATTTGTATACGCTACCAACGAATAATCTTAGATCCGCAGTTGACCGCTTCAAAGCTTCGTTATGTTATTGATTAAAATGCAAATGCGTATGCCTATCAAGCTCACTTAGACGGTGAATGCGCTATGACATGAAGAGCACGCTTTTAAGCGTGACTCGCTTTGTTACGAATCGTTGCAATAGCTGGCTATTTCGCCTTATCGTGCTTTGCCTATATGGACATAGGTAAAGGAGGACGCGGAAGCCTCGCGATTCACGCTTAAAAATGCACTCGACAACTGCTCCATGCGTTGTTCTACCTCCTGCATCCATGCAGTCGTCTTCACGCCCTCCAACTGAGAATTTTAGGATAATGAGCTAACATCGCAAAGATAGAAAATAACGGGTATAACATGACCTAATAATTTGCGCAGCCTATAGCGATGAGGCAGAGATTAATGCTTCATTCCAGAAGGTCCAAACAAATATTTTCAGTCAATTTCTATTGGGTTCAGGTGGAATGATCGAGTCTAAATCAAGAGGCGGCGGATAACGCAGACCATCCTTCATCTGGTTTAAACATGGGACCATGAGAGGACTCTAGGCGAGCTAATCTTTCTACGAATTTCTTATAGCCCTTCGTATTGGCATAATGAAGTGGTCCACCGCGAAATGGGGCGAATCCGGTACCAAATATTATTCCAGCATCTAGTAAGTCGGCGTTATCAACAACCCCTTCACGTAAACAGGCAACTGCTTCATTAATCATACGCCCCATCATTCTATCAACCATTTCTTCATCGGGTGCTTGATCAACTTCCTTTTTGGATTTTTCTTTTTTACCCTTTTTGTAATGGTAAAATCCTTGGCCACTTTTAACACCGAGTTGCCCTGTACCCACCATTGTTCTCAGGCTATTCGGAACTTCGACCTCCAAGTCTTTCGCTAGAATCTCAGCGACATGTAAGCAAATATCCAAACCAACCGTATCTGCTAAATGAAGAGGTCCCATGGGCATTCCAAAATTTAATGCGGCTTTATCAATCGTATTAGCCGGTACCCCTTCTTCTTTCATTTTCACGGCTTCAAGCATATAGGGCATCAAAATGCGGTTGACCAAAAATCCTGGGCCACTTTTCACGGGTATGGGTAAACGATCTATTTGGGTGGCGAATTCAGTGGTTTTTCGCGCAATATCCGTATCCGTATTTTTACCTGAAACTATCTCTATAAGCGGCATTTGAGCGACCGGGTTAAAAAAGTGTAAACCGACTAAACGGGAAGGAGTGTCCAGGGTTAAGCAAAGCTCCTCCAGTGGAATACTGGATGTGTTCGTTGTTAACAACGCGCTCTTTTTCATTCGTGGCTCAATCTCTCTAAACAAGCTTTGTTTAGCTTCGATGTTTTCGATAATGGCTTCAATGACAACATCTGCTTTAGGTATTCCTGTTCCATTCATATCGGGTAGCAGTCTATCCATTGCCGCTGTTACTAATAGAGGATTGTGTAATTTACGGCTAAATAAGGTAAAAGCACGTCCAATTGCTTTTCCGATCACTTCGGGGCTGCGATCTTGCAAGGTGACTTGCAAGCCCTGTAAGGCACACCAAGCGGCAATATCTCCACCCATTACACCTGCGCCAATCACATGAACATGCTGTGCTTTGAAGGGTTTTTCGACTAAACCTCCTTTGCCTAAGGTTTTCAATTTATCGCGCAAAAAGAAAACTCGAATCAGGTTTTGTGAGGTATCCCCCATGACTAATTGAGCAAGAGACTTCGCCTCATGTTGCAACATCGAGCTGGGTTTATCAAAATAGCTAGCCCATAAATCAATGATGGCATACGGCGCAGGATAATGTTCAATACGCGCTTTTTTCGCGACTTTTTTACGCATCATTTTGGCGAGAAGCGGACGGACAAATGTATGGTTAGTGAGTTTATGGAGAGTGGAAGGCTTATGCTTTTTTGGCCTTTCCATGATTGTTCTAATCGCCGCAGATTTTAAATGTCGAGTCGGCACGGCATGATCAATCGCGCCAAGTTTTTTCGCTTTTTTAGCAACCAAGGGTTTGCCTGTCAGCATTAAATCCATCGCTGCTGGTGCACCGATTAAACGTGGTAATCGCACCGTGCCACCAAATCCTGGGTGTATCCCTAATTGCACTTCAGGCAAACTAAGTCGAGTCTTCGGGCCGTCATCGGCAATGCGATAATCACAGGCCAATGCGAGTTCAAATCCTCCGCCCATACAAAAACCATGAATCAACGCAACAGTAGGGCAGTTTAATGCCTCGATACTATCCATGATTTTTTGGCCACGAAGAATATGTTGTTCTGCCTGATGGGAATCCTTTACTTCAAGAAACTCTTTAACATCGGCACCGGCAATAAAACCATTGGCTTTATCGGAAACAAAAATAATACCAATCGGTAATGTATGAGAGGTAAAGTTGAGTAAAATATCTTCGAGTTCTTCGAGTACCTCGATATTTAAAACATTAGTAGACGAGTTAGCCTGGTCTAGATGTAACCAAAGAACACCTTCGGAATCCGTATTTGGTTTCCAGTTGTTGTAATTCTTTTTTTGATTATTTTTGTCGCTAGCTGTTTCGCTCATAATTACTCCGATATCCTTTCAACTAACATGGCACCACCTTGGCCGCCGCCGATACATAAACTAGCGATTCCGCGTTTGCTATCTGTTCGCTTAAGTGTATTCAATAAATGTAAAACGATTCGCGCACCACTGGCTCCAACCGGATGCCCAATACTTATGCCGCCGCCATCCACATTCAGTCGTTCGGGATTAATCTCGCCTAATGCCTTTTCTAAGCCAAGTTCTTGTTGGCAATATTCATCGCTTTTCCAAGCTTCAACACACGCAATCACCTGTGCTGCAAAAGCCTCATTAATCTCCCAGTAATCAATATCATCAATGCCGAGATTATTTCGAGTCAGCAATGGTGCCATGGCATGAGTCGGCCCTAAGCCCATTTGCGATGGGTCAACCCCAGCCCAGTTTGTATCAACTACGCGGCCTAATATTTTTAAACCATGCTGTTGTACGGCTTGCTCACTTGCCAGAATCAGCAAAGCTGCGCCATCCGTAACTTGAGCACTATTACCGGCGGTAATTTTTCCAAACTTTCGATCAAATACCGGTTTAAGCTTAGCCAGTTTTGCAATATCCGAATCCGCACGAACCCCATCATCCGCTTGATAATATTGACCGTTACGACTATACACTGTCTCTATTTCGTCAAAATAGCCTGCTGTTTGAGCGGCTGCTAGACGATGATGACTTTGCACCGCAAATGTATCCATCACACTGCGGGGGATATTAAAACGATAGGCTAAATTTTCAGCAGTTTGTCCCATAGACAAGCCGACAACGGGATCGGTTAATCCTCTTAGCAAACCAATAATGGGTTTAAGATGTTTGCCTCTGAGCTTGCTAAACAAAGCTAATTTTTGCAGAGGTTTTTTTGCGCGAGCTAAATCAGCTAACCAATTTACCATCAATTCATTCAACAACACCGGCGAATGACTCATCGCCTCGACACCGCCCGCTAATATCAGATTAGAACGTCCAGAAGCAATATTCATCGCTGCGCAATCCAGTGCTTGAAGACCTGAAGCACAGTTGCGTTGAACAGTCCAAGCGGGAACATGGTCACCACAACCCAGCCGCAGTGAAACAACCCGCGCGATATTAGTCTCATCAGGGCTTGGCGAAACACAACCCACAATAACTTCGTCAAAATCTGTGGCCGCAAAATTTTGCTGGGAAAGTAATGCTTGCCCCACCGAAGTTGCTAAATTCGCCGCAGAAAATGGCCCTGTTTTTCCTTTTGCTTTTAAAAAAGGAGAGCGTGCACCATCAACAATATAGACGGGCTCTCCGGGTAAACTTGTATTAGTTACCGCCATCGTGGTGCTCCTCAGGTTTATTATCCATTTTTTTCTGTTCAGTGTTCTTATTGGGGGTGTTTTGTCTATTATTCAATATAGCATCATCCGTGCGAGTTATTTTAAATTCATTCGGGGCAAAATCATCTACCGAAATGATTTCAGTTCTTAATTTATAATAGTGACTCATTTTTTCAGCTTCATCAGTAGAGATAATACTTTTTTCCTTCGCTTCTATAATAAGTTGCATAAAATTATCGCCAAAGAGTTGATTTTGCTTTTTAGCACGGTAAATTTTCTTTTCAATCTTATCGGCTTCATCAACTAATAAGAGCGCAGCTTCCATGCGGCCAACGGCTTCGTGTTCACCACTTGCCACAAACACGCCTTGGGTTAATCTGTTCCGCCGTTCGCCTTGTTCTAACAAAGCACGCGCAACACGGCGTCCGGTCTCATCATTGGGTTTTGCAAAACGTCTTCCAAGTGGGAAAATAGTGTAATAAAGAACTCTTGCAACAATCCGGTTGGGGAAATTTTTGCAAATGCCAAATAAGGCTTCTTGAATATTATACAGACAGTCTTCAACGGCCCATTTTACAAAGGGCAAATCTTTTTCGACTTGGCCTTGTTCTTCAAACCGCTTCAATGCCGATGACGCCATAAATAACATGCTGAGCACATCCGCAAGTCGCCCGGATATTTTTTCCTTACGCTTTAATGCCCCGCCAATTGTTAACATGGAAAAATCAGAAACCATTGCGAATGCCGCACTAAAACGGGTTAAATGCTTATAGTATAACTCAGTAGGGCCGGTTACCGGCGACTCTACAAAACGCGACCCGCTCAAGCCCATGAATAAGGTGCGTGAATAATTCGCCATTGAAAAACTAATATGACCACAAATGGCTGCATCAAAATCCTTAGCCGCCGCTTCGTGATCACTATTTTTTGCGGCATTCATTTCTTTTAATACATAAGGATGTGAACGAATAGCACCTTGTCCATAAATGATTAAGCTGCGAGTCAAAATATTTGCACCTTCAACCGTGATGCTAATGGGTATCGCATGATAAAGTTTACCTAGCACATTATGTGGCCCCAAACAGATAGCCGAACCCCCTTGTATATCCATGGCATCATTAACCACTTTGCGCATCATCTCGGTCAGGTTGAATTTCAAAATAGCCGATATCACCGAAGGGCTTTCGCCATCATCAAGTGCACTCAAGCCCATATTGCGCGCTGCGTCCATCATATAGGCATAACCGCCAATTCGAGCGAGTGGTTCTTCAATGCCTTCGAAGTAACCAATCGGGGTTTTAAACTGTTTACGAATGCGTGCATATGCGCCCATGGTTCGTGCTGAAAATTTAGCCCCGCCAGCACTCAATGCTGGTAATGAAATCGTTCTACCAGCAGCGAGACATTCCATCAACATACGCCAGCCTTGGCCTACACGCTCGACACCGCCAATCAACATGTCCATTGGAATAAAAACGTCTTTACCGGAGTTAGGTCCATTCTGAAAACCAATATCTAATGGATGATGTCGGCGCCCAATAACGACGCCTTGGTGATCCGTAGGAATCAAGGCCAGGGTAATGCCGAGATTTTCACCTTTTTCAAGTAAGTTCTTAGGGTCATATAATTGAAAAGCCAAACCTAAAATCGTCGCCACAGGCCCTAAAGTAATATATCGCTTGTCCCACGTAAGGCTAATCCCTAAAACACTTTTTTCACCGTTATAGTCCTGCCTGCAGACAATCCCCATATCAGGTATTGAACTCGCGTCACTACCTGCTTCAGGGCTGGTGAGGGCAAAGCAGGGCACATCATCACCCACTGCAAGACGGGGTAGGTAATGGTTTTTTTGTGCTTCTGTTCCATAGCGTAATAATAACTCAGCCGGCCCTAAAGAGTTCGGCACCATAACAGATACCGCAGCGGCACAACTGCGACTAGAAATTTTTAATACAACATCAGAATGTGCTTTAGCAGAAAATCCTAAGCCGCCGTATTCTTTTGGTATTATCATTCCAAAGAACTTATTATCTTTAATGAACTGCCATACCTCTTCAGGAAGATCATTAAGTTCCGCACTTATCTTCCAGTCATCAAGTTTGTAGCACAATTCTTCAACCGTGTTATCAACAAACGCTTTTTCTTCAGCGCTGAGTTTTGCGGAGGGATAAGCATGTAATTTTTTCCAGTCAGGTGAACCGCTGAATAACTCACCATCCCACCAAACCGTTCCAGCTTCTAATGCTTCCTGTTCGGTTTGCGACATTGGAGGTAATATCTTTTTATATAACGCAAGGATACGGTCGCTTATTAATAATCTGCGTAAAATAGGAACGCCGATTATTACCGCTGACAGGCCAAAAATTATCCAAATCAGCTGCATGAGCGTCGAGCCATCATCGGCCATTAACGTATACAGTAAAAATAGAGCCGCTAAACCTATCACCCATTCCATTCGAGATGAACGTCGATAAGCCAAAAAACCCACAAGAACTAAAAATAATAACAAAGAAAACATGACTACGCGCTCCTTAAATGTGCCTCTAATGCAGTACTGATGACCGTATTTATTCGTATAGGTTGCACATGTATTCTGATCAATCTAGATGCAAAGTTCTATCGCGAATTCCATTTTTGATGGAGGCGTATAATAATGCGGTGAGAACCGAACGCCGCCACCTCTCATAGCGCACAATACATTGTTTGCCTTTAGCTTTTCATACAAATTCTCTGCCGAAATCGAAGGGTGTTTGAAATTAACAATACCCGCACGGCGTGCATCTTCCACTGGGGATATTAAACTAATATTTGAATTATCAGAAAGTGCATTGATCAAGAACGCAGAGTTTGCCAATACTTGTTTTTCAACCTCGGCCATCCCTACTTCCAATAATAATGATAAACTCGCCGACATTGCGTGAATACCGAGCATGTTTGGACTGCCACATTCAAAACGTCTTGCTGTTTTCGCAGGACTCCAGTCGATGCGATCATAATCACCTAAATGCTCAACCATATGCCAACCATACTCATTGAGCTTAAGCGTTTCGAGCAAGGATTGGCGACAATAAAACAACGCAATTCCTTCCGGCGCTAACATCCATTTATGAGCATCTGCCACTACAAAATCGGCTTGCCAGGTTTGCACATCGGTAACCAGGGAACCAATACTTTGAATCGCGTCTACGCAAAAACGAATATCATTTTGTGTGCAATACTTACCTAGTACGGGCAAATCAATGCAAAGACCCGAACTGTATTGAACCGAGCTAATGGCTAGAAGTGCAGTATTTTTATCACAATGTTTGATTAAATTATCTTCAGGCGAAATCCCGGAATGCAAATCAACCCTTCTAATTTCAACACCTAAAGATTTTAACGACTCCCAAACAATACGATTAGAAGGAAATTCCTCCGCACTGATAACAATGTTGTCGCCTTTTGCCCAATGTAAACCATAGGCGACAAACGATAAGCCTTCCGAGGTATTTTTTAATAAGGCTATTTCATCCGTGGAATGGGCGTTAATGAGTGTCTTGAGTTGCTGCTTAAGCTTTATTTCTTTAGCCAACCATTTTGTATAATTGCAAGAACCCAGGCGGGCATTCTCCGCCGCGAACTGAGTCACTGCAGCCACCGTTCTTTTAGGCCAAGGGCCAACTGCAGCATGATTAAGATGAATCAAATCATCTTCTAAATTCCATTCGTCATCAAATTCCGACATTGACACCCCAAATAAAATAATAAAGAGATGCCTACAGTACACCTCAGGAAAATAATGAGCAAAATATCTTTTGATAAAGTAAAATTATATTCTAGTTAATGTATAGTTGAGTACTTAGAAATTATGGGCGTTACTTATTTTTAGCATAATACGAAAGGAGATTAAGAATGGGGAAGCGTTACAATAATGTACTGGAATTAATCGGCAATACACCGGTCATCCGACTCAATAAATTAGCCCCAAAAGGCATTAATATTTATGTAAAAGCAGAATCCTTTAATCCTATGGGTTCCGTAAAAGATAGACTTGCATTAGGAGTTATTGAAGATGCAGAGCGCAGTGGCGATCTACAACCTGGTCAGACCATTGTTGAGGCGACGAGTGGCAACACGGGAATTGGTTTAGCGATGGTTTGTGCAGAAAAGGGTTATCCATTGATTTTAACGATGGCAGAAAGTTTCAGTGTAGAACGACGAAAATTAATGCGCTTCCTGGGCGCCAAAGTGGTATTAACCCCCGCACCTTTAAAAGGAACAGGTATGGTTGCTAAAGCGGATGAACTGGCTAAAAAACATGGTTGGTGGCAATCCAAGCAATTTGAAAATCCCGCGAATGCCGAGATGCACGCACGTACGACGGCACGTGAAATCCTCGATGATTTTTCGGATATTCCATTGGATTATTGGGTAAGTGGGGTAGGTACAGGTGGTACGGTAAACGGCGTATCACGGATACTTAAGAAAGAGAGCCCGAAGACTAAGATTGTTGTATGCGAACCGGAAAGTGCTCAATTGATTGGCAGTGGTGTTGCTCAACCCTATGGAGATGATGGTTTAGGTACGACTCATCCATCATTTACGCCGCACCCTATGCAAGGCTGGACGCCAGACTTTATTCCGAAATTGGTTGAGCAAGTAGTAGATGCCTCAAGAATTGATAGCGTGCTTCCGGTTAAAGCCGAAGACGCGATGAAATACGCTAAAGATCTCGCGCAAAAAGAAGGCATTTTTGTAGGCATTTCCGCAGGAGCAACACTTGCTGGCGCGCTTGAGGTTGCAAAAACTGCCGCTAAAGGCAGTAATATTTTAGCGATGCTTCCAGATACCGGTGAACGTTATCTCTCTACTCCGTTATTCGCAGATGTGGGTACAGATATGGATGATGCCGAAGTGGCCATTTCTCATTCTACACCGGGTTATCAGTTTGCGCAGACACCGGAAACGGCATAAGCATAATTCATCTAAAAAATTAAAGAAAAAACGGGTAGGGTAGGCCCGTTTTTTCAATACTTTCAAAAGTCTAACTCTCAATAAATGAAGGATCAAATTGATGCGCTGACGCGTCGAGGAATTTCTGCTGCACGCTTAGACTCCACATTGAATATGGATGAATATCGTGATGTGCTGACTAAAGCACGTTCTGGAGAATTACGTCTTTTGTATGTCGCACCAGAACGCTTTAACAATGAACGATTTCGTCAAACCATTGAGCAACTACGAATATCTCTGTTTGCGATAGATGAAGCGCATTGTATTTCTGAGTGGGGGCATAATTTTCGACCCGATTATCTCAAACTTGCAAAGTATGCACGGCGTTGCAAGGCACAACGAGTACTTGCGTTAACGGCAACGCCTAAAGTAGAAGAAGATATTTGCCAAGTATTTGCTATCGCACCGGAGAATGCCGTGCGTACTGGGTTTTACCGACCTAATTTGACGTTGCTTACAAGTAAAGTAGAGGATCGGAACCGGGATCAATTATTATTGCAGAATTTAGCTCAACGAGCTTCTGGCCCTGTAATTGTCTATGTCACCTTGCAGCATACGGCGGAGGAACTAGCCTTTACGCTTGTTTCTGCGGGCCTGCAAGCCAAGGCTTATCACGCCGGAATGAAAAATGAGATTCGTTCCGCAGTACAAGAATGGTTTATGGCTTCAGATAAGTCCATCGTTGTTGCTACTATTGCCTTTGGCATGGGTGTTGATAAAGCCAATATACGTTATGTGTACCACTACAACTTACCCAAGAGCTTAGAAAGTTTTGCCCAAGAGATAGGGAGAGCAGGGCGCGATGGTGAAGTTTCTACCTGCGAAATGTTGGTTTGCGCCGAAGATTTAAATGTACTAGAGAATTTTATATATGGAGATACACCGGATGAGGCTTCAATTCATAGTTTATTAAACGAAATTTTTTCATTGGGAGAAAGTTTTGACGTTAGCATCAATGAATTATCATCCCAGCATGATATACGTATTTTGGTGATACGAACTTTGCTCACCTATTTAGAATTGGATGATTACCTACAGGGCGGAACACCCGTATATTCGGTGTACCAGTTTAAACCGCTTATGGCCTCGAAAACTATGCTTTCCCGG
>JALUUH010000002.1 GCA_027021445.1 Gammaproteobacteria bacterium | reverse complement strand
CTTCACTAACATTTTTTGGATGAACTGGTAGCGTTCAGCTTTATCACCGAGCACACGAAAGGCGATGGCTTGATTGCCTTGGATAAATTCGTTCAGTGACTCTGTTGTGGTTAAATTATCTGCATTCATGATCGTTTCCATCAAGGGATCATGAACAGGATTTGAGCTTATTTCACCTCTCTTAGACTCATTTCGTATTGGAAATAAGGCCTTGCTTCAGACTCATTTGGTATTGGACAAGGCTGATAGTTGTAATGAGTCAGCATGAAAAGGCATAATCGGGATAGGGAGCTACTCAAGCGATAATAATAAAATCAGGTAGCCTGTAATAATGGCTACCCATAGTCTAGTTTCTGCCAGCTATACCCGTGGCGTTTGAGATATAGGTTTTTAGTGTGTGCCCTCTTCGGGTAAACGTGGCCACGAAATGAAGAGGACGTGCAATAACACCTAAATCTCAATCGCTACGGGTATATTACACCGTGTTTGATTTTAATCCCACTTTTTCATCCTTCTATGCGACAATAGTACTGTTGTGGTAGGAGTTATTTGTTCTCTACTGCCGTGCCCCGCCAGGTTTTTGTCGGATATTATTGAGGTTATATATGAAGATGGAAGACGGATGTGAATTAAGAATTTCCTCTGAAAAGGGTGAAGGTGTTTTCGCGACAAGCTCATTTAAAAGAGGTGAAATGGTATTAACTGGGGTTATACAGGAAGCTTTGAATGAAAACCACTCTCACGCTTCACAGATAGGTGAAAATGAGTATGTACTTCATGCTGGATTGATAATTAAAGTTAATCATTCCTGTGATCCAAATTGTGGTATTAGAGTAAATGAAACAGGTGCTCATGACTTTGTAGCCATAAGGAAAATTAGTCTTAATGACGAAATAACCTTCGATTATGCTATGAGAAATTATGGTGTTGATTATTTTCCTAAGAAGTGTATGTGTGGCGCTGAAGAATGTCGCGGTACGATTACAGGGTGGCAACATCTACCCAGTAAAAAGAAAAATAAGTATGAAGGTTTTATAGCTCCCTACCTTCTTGAATTAGATGATAAGTATTCTGGCGAGAGCGTATAAGACGTACCGAAAAAAGCGCCGAGCCCAGCCCCTCGAAGTGTTTAGGGTATAATCATCAGCATCGACACAGCAGTATTAACTATGTAACACCTACACAGCGCCATGGTTAAAGATACAAGGCAAGATGGCTATGATTGAAATTAAACGCTTACAAGAGCTGACGCGTTTACGCCGTCTTGCCCTGTCTGCACAAGGCTTGTTACAGGCTCAGCCCTATGGGCGTGGTTTGCCGGGAGCACGTAAAGCGATTAACCACATAGGTTATGTACAGATCGACACCATATCAGTGGTGGAACGCGCACACCATCATATTCTTCATTCTAGAGTGCCTAAGTTCAAGCCAATCATGATAAATCAAATGCTGCTCGATGGAGACATTTTTGAGTATTGGACACATGCGGCAGCTTTTCTACCCATCGCCGATTTTCGCTTCTCTTTACCCTACAAACACGCCATTAAAAGCGGTCAAACCCATTGGTACAAAAATCGTGACAAGAAGCTCATGGCTGAACTGTTGGCGCGCATACGTTCAAATGGCCCGCTACGATCCCGAGATGTAGAAACTAAAACCACCAAACGTGCAGGCTGGTGGGACTGGAAGCCTGCCAAAAAGGCACTTGAACAACTGTATATGGAAGGCGACCTAATGGTCAGCGACCGCGAAGGTTTCCAAAAAACATATGATCTAACCGCACGGGTACTGCCATCTCACGTTAATTCACAAATGCCCAACATGGAAGAACTTGCGGCGCACATTGTAGACCAACAGTTGCGCTGCCATGGGCTTGTTTCTCTCAAAGGACTGACCTACCAACGCCGAAATGCAGAACTACGCAAAGCTGTGAAGGCATTGATAAACGAAAGGCTGGCACAGCGCACTTTAGAACAAGTACAAATGAGCAGTGGCGAAGTATTTATAGTGGAAACGGGTATGCTTGAGCACCCACTCCCCCGGTTGAACAACCGCCTATTGATTCTTTCGCCATTCGACAATAGTGTCATTCAGCGCGAACGGCTCAAAGCACTGTTTCAATACGACTATCAGTTAGAATGTTATGTACCCGCAGCCAAACGTCAGTATGGCTACTTTTGCCTACCGCTACTTTACCGCGATGAATTTATTGGCCGGATGGATTGTAAAGCCCATCGAAAAACCAGTCATTTAGAGATCAAATCACTACATTTGGAACAACACAGATTTGCTGAAGAATTAGTCATTACTGCATTTGTAGATGCCATCACACAATTCTGTCATTTTCAAAAATGTGACTCAGTATCTTTGACTAAAGTCCACCAAAAACATCTATCCCAACGATTGCACAGTGCGCTAAAACCTCTAGGGTGACACTACGGTAAGGAGAAAAGCGAATGTTACTCTTTTATACGTTTTTCATAAGGGCTCTGACCCCTTTATGGACGACCCCTTTATGGACCCCTTTATGCCTTTATGCTCTTTTTTTCTTCTGGAATTCGCCAAATTTGAGTGAGATTTCGTGTGTAACTTTTGTTTTTATTGAGAGTGAATGCCTTACTCGATAAACTGTGAAATACCCCTCGTTTTTCCTATGGGATTTAAGGTAAAAGCGGACGATATAGTTCGCAGTAGGTTTATATGCCTTAGATCAATATTAGGAAATAGATTAATAAAGAGGTGATCGATGAATTCCCCTGTTTTAGCTACACAGCATTGGCAGTTTCTATTCATTGGACTGGTTTGCTTATTGGCGGCTTCATGTTCTTCCCAGAGTGAGCGACCATCTTCGTCACAGTTCATTGTGCATTTTGGTGATGCGATTGGCGATCCTGAGTCCTCTGCCTTTATCGAGGATCTCTCAAACCATGTAGGTTTTCCGTTGTTATATGTTCAGCCAACAACGTCTGGAGAGCATGTGTTACGAGTCGTAAAGGCGGTCAGTGAGCAACAAATGCAGAGGCTTCTTAAGCGTTTGGATACTCATCAAGACGTAGAAAATGTAGCGGCGGATATGCTCGTATATCGCGACACTTCGAAGAGTTAGCCCATAACGCGCGGGTATTGTCTTCAATCAGTTGTTCCTGCTAAGGAGTATTGTTTTATTTTTTACCGCGCTTGACAATGCTTGAATATTTTTCTATAATTCGATACATGTCGAACTATAGAAAGAATGTAAGTTTAGCGAATATGTTCAAAGCCTTGAGCAATACTCACCGTCTTGAGCTTTTCCGCCGGCTTATGACTTGCTGCTTACCAGGTACAAAATGCAATGCTGAGCAGGCTGTGCGTTTCTGTGTCGGAGAGCTAGGTGATGGCTTGGATATCGCGCCCTCAACCTTGTCTCATCATTTAAAAGAACTGAATAGAGCGGGATTGGTAAATATGACACGGCGTGGGAAAAATGTGGAATGCTGGGTAGAGCCAGAGGTTTTAAGCAAGCTCGCCCTTTTTTTTGATGCGAAAAATATTGCAAATAAGGTGTAATTATTAATACGCCATTGAACTCTAATATTCGAATGTTTAGAGATTAAATATATACCTACAAAGAGGAATGAAACATGAGTAAGTCTAGCTGTTGTGCTCCAGAAGCAGAAAATTCCAATAGTCACCAAGAGCATGATGGTCATCGACAAAATGTCCGTGATGCTTACGCAAAAGTGGCTCAAGCAAGTAACGAAGCAGCAGATTGTGGCATTGCGAGCAGTTGTTGTGGTGTATCAGATGATGATGCAATTAACACATTAATCTCTACGCGTATCGGATACAGTGAAGACGATTTAGCCGCTGTGCCTACAGGCGCAGATATGGGCCTAGGTTGTGGAAACCCGCGGGCTATCGCATCGCTTAAACCGGGAGAAGTTGTGGTTGACCTGGGTTCGGGGGGAGGATTTGATTGTTTCCTCGCAGCGCACGAGGTCGGTCAATCAGGCAAGGTTATTGGTATCGATATGACGCCAGATATGTTGAGCAAAGCACGCACTAATGCAGAACAAGGCAAGTTCAATAATGTTGAGTTTCGTCTCGGTGAAATTGAAAACCTACCTGTTGCAGACAATACCGCAGATGTCATCATTTCGAATTGTGTTATCAATCTCTCACCCAACAAAGCTCAGGTATTCAAAGACGCTTTCCGAATTTTAAAACCAGGTGGCCGTCTCGCCATTTCCGATGTTGTTGCAACCGTAGAACTTCCTGCGGAAATGAAAAATGATCCGGCATTAATTGCAGGCTGTATGGGCAATGCTTCACTTATTGGAGCGCTTGAAACGATGCTCAAAGAGAGTGGTTTTGAGTGTGTTCGAATCGAGCCTAAAGATGAATCAAAAGAATTTATCCAAGATTGGGCGCCCGAGCACAATGTCACTGACTATGTGGTGTCGGCGAGTATTGAAGGGGTTAAACCAAGTTTGAGTTGACGATTTACGAAAGATTTTTTAGTCTCTCACACTTGGCCCGTTCCAGGTTAAGCCATTGCTCATGTAGGTGAGAAAATATTCTAGATTTCGGTATTCTTCACTTTGTAGATCAAAGGGTTTGGCGCGTACCCGTTTGTTACAGCGTTCGAATTGTCGATGTAAGCTACCCATACCACCCCATTTAGCGCGATACACGGGAAAATGTGAGGGCTGTCCCAGTCCTGGACTGAGCAACTCGGCACGCATTCGCTGACCTGCATTATCGACATGGCAGTGCGCGCAGGCGAGATTTAGCTGGCCTCGGCGTGCGTAATAGAATTCCATTCCTTTGTCATACGCATTTTTTGCAGCGGCGCTCGGAATTTTTGTCGCAATGCGCTTTCCGCGGGATTGATAGGTTAAGTAAGCGAGCATTTGAATAATGGTATTTTGTTGGTAATCGAGTTCAGGTTTTCCGTGTTTTGCAAGGCAAGTGTTAATAGCTAAGGGTAGGGTGATAACTTGGGCCGTATTACGATCAAAGTGCGGATAGTTTTGGACAATACCTTGGGTGGCTTTTGGAAAACATTGCTTTAGTATTTTATGATTATTAAACGCAATTTCTCCTTCTTCAATGGCCGTTTCATAAGGTGGGAATTCTTCAATCGCTTCCCAGTATTCTCTCAGGCTTGAGTCTAATATATAGATTCCGTTAATAAACTCTTTTAATTCAATGCTCGGAAATTTTTGCTTAAAATAATTTTGATATGCGCTGCGATCATTTTCAGGCGTGGTTTGTCCTGGAGTAGATATAACGCTGGTTAAGCATATTATTAGTAGATAATAAGATTTTTTCACCTTGCGCGCCCATTCCTAAGAAACGGTAGTAGTGATGGTGTCGCTATCATTGATATTATCTAGCCAGCTGAGTTCTATTGAATCTCCTGGGTTGGCATTTTTGATATTAAATGAAAGATACGGATTTTTTGCTACTGCTATACTCCAATTGGCAATAAACACCAGGTCGCCATTATGTTTGCAGGTGACCTCTTTAATAAAATGCGCAGGTATAGGGTTTCCTTTTTTGTCTTCGCGTAAACCGGTTTCCATTACATGTTCTATTAACGCTTTTACGGTGCAAAGCTTATTGGTGATGCTTGCTTTAATTTTGATGCTATTGTTGGCCATTCTGCTTATCTCCAATAAAAAAAGAGGGGGCACTAACAGTCACTGTGTAAGATAGTAACGCTTTTTCTGGCAATATAGTTTTTTTCATCGGTTTGCACGAGGGCAATTACATTAGATGTTTTGCTCATTTTAATTCGTGTTGAGATATAAGGGTCTATGTTATTGGCAATATCATAAGAACCAACCAAGGGTTGTTCGCTTTGTTCAACGAAAATAGATATTCTACTAACATTTTCAATGTTTGCTTGGATGCTAAGCGGAACAAAGGCTCCATTTTCCACCGTCTTAGGAGTATTAATGGTGATATCCTTGCTTTCTACCACGGAACCTATATTCAGCGCAGATAAGGCGGTATCTATTGAATTTGCGTTAAAGGCTTCTTCTGGCCATGCGGCGAGCGCAGGTTTTGCTTTTAAGAACACACCTCCCAGGGTAAATAATGCGCCGGTTAGCACGCTATATTTTAGAAAAATTCTACGTTTTATATTCACTTTTACATTCTCCTAGAGTGAGTAGACAAATTCTACGACTTTATCAAGCTCTTCTTTTGTTAGTATTTCATGTTTGCCAAAGGGAGGCATTATGGAATGTTGGTTGTACTGTGTGGGATCCCATATTTGCGTCTGTAGTTGTTCCTTGTCGGGGTAGCGATCACGCATATTAATCAACGGTGGCCCTATGTTACCGGGCAAACTACCTCCTTTAATGGCATGGCAGGCCAGACAATTTCCTTTTTTGCGATTGAATGCAATTTTTTTGCCTTGGGCGATGAGGCTCGCCTGGGTTTCGCCAAAGCTGATGCGGGAGGCAGAAATACTGCTCAAGAGAAAAAAAATAAGGATATTTATTGCTAGATTTAAGACGGTTTGGTTTTTCATCAATGGCCTCTGGCGCTTAAAAATTTTGCTCTGCGAGTGCTATTTTTTTCAGTTCATTAATTCTTTTTTGTATTTGGCCGACCATTGCGGGGGTGGTATCAGTTTGTCTTAAGGCGAGGCCGAGCTGATCTATAGCGGTGTGGGTTTGTGCGTATAAAAAATAATACTCTGCGAGCATTTGCAACGCTGCACCAGGCTTGTTGGTTTCACCCATGGCTTTGGAGAGCAATTCATAGACGATAGGTGATGGGCGGTTTTTCAATAAGGGTTGTAAATGTATTTTTGCCTGTTCAGGTTTGTTCATCTGCAATAAAGTGGCCGCATAGCTGAGTGATAAACTTTTATTCTTTGGATGTAGTTTAAGTGCCGATTCAAATATTTTTTGTGTTTTTACATTGTTACCTAAGTTAAACGCTATTTCAGCTTGCAGGACAATATAGGGTACTCGTTGTTTATCGATTTTCATCAGCTTATTTAATGCGATTTGCGCATCTTTGTATTTGTTTGCTACGAGCAAAATGCTTGCGTAACCATATAGGGTGGAAATCTGTTTTCTTCGGGTTTGCGGATTATTCAGAAGGGCTTCGTAGTAGTTGATGAGATCATTAGGAGATTGATTCATGGCTACACGCAGTTTTTCCTTAATTAAAATGTAGTCATCGCTTAATGGTATGGGTTTGTTTGCGTGTTGAGCCGAACGTGCTCTTGATTCAGAGATGCGGGTGAGGGTAACGGGGTGGGTGCGCAAAAACTCAGGCACTTGTACATTGAATAATCGCTCGTTTTGCTGTAGACGTTCAAAAAATGCTGGCATGGCATCCGTGTTAAATTGTGCTTCTGTGAGTATTTGCATGCCAATGTGGTCGGCTTCCATTTCGTTTTCACGGGTGAAATTAATTCTTGATTGAATGTTGGCGGCAAGGGTTGCAGCAAGGGCTGCTTCTGCTATGTTGGCATTCTGCCCACTGAGAATAATCGCCGCAACGATTGCAGCGGCGGCAGGTAGGCTCATTTTTTCAGCAGCGCTAAATGACCGATCAAGGTGACGCTGGGTGATGTGGGCAATTTCATGTGCGAGCACGGCGGCAATTTCACTCTCGGATTCGGTAGCGAGGATGAGACCTGCATTCATCCCTATATAGCCTGCAGGGCCTGCGAATGCGTTAATCGAGGGCAGGTTGACAATAAAAAAATGAAAGGATTTTTCTTTAAAAGAGCTAGTCGCTACTAGCCGATAACCTAAGTGCCATATATATTCGCTGATCTCTGGGTCTTCTGATACCGGAAGCTGCAATCTAAGACTGCGCATGAAGGCATCACCCAGAATTTGTTCATCTTCAGCTGAGAGTCTCTTGCTTGAATTTGAACCTATAGAGGGAAGCGTTATGTCTTTTGCCAGAACGGAGGCAGAATAAAGAGCGTAAAAAACTAAAAATACAGCAAAAAAACGTTTCAAATCCAGTCCTTCAGTTTACTCTTCTCGTTATCGGCCATCACGTGGGTGGCAAGTGATTATGCCGATTTTAGTTAAAAACCGATACTGCAAAATATAATATCGGATGGGTGGTTGGTTTTTTCAATTAAATTTAGGAAGTTATCCTTGAAATTCGGTGACTTGAGGCTTATTTGCATGGCTAGAAACTGATCCTAATTAAGTACCAAGACTGTTCTTAGAAGGTTTTGTTCCTGTGAGTGTTGAACCTAGATTAGAAAATATTAAAAACAAACAGAACAGCGGTCTATGCGTTATTATTATCCTAAAATTCGTAGTTGGACGGTATAAAGAGTTAAGTGGTTTTGGGAGGGTTACTTATTGTCATATTTTGATCAAGAGCTTGATGCAACAGGTTTGCATTGTCCGTTGCCTATTTTGCGCGCGAAAAAAACACTGAATTCCATGGAGTCAGGGCAGATTCTGTATATTATTGCGACTGACCCCGGTGCGCTCAAAGATTTTAGTGCATTTTCCAAGCAAACCGGGCATGCGTTATTGGAATCGAGAGAGCTTGATGGGAAGTGTTATTTTTATTTGAAAAAAAAATAGTATCGAAATTAGCATGGATGGAAAAGCAGGATATTAGATCACATGGAAGATAGGAAAAAACTCGCAATTATCGTCACTCAAGGCACATTGGATTGGGCATACCCGCCGTTTATTCTGGCTTCTACTGCAGCTGCATTGGGGTATGAGGTGCAAATGTATTTCACGTTTTACGGGCTGCAGTTGTTGAAAAAAAACCTGGATTTGCAATTAACGCCGCTTGGTAATCCTGCAATGCCTGTTGCTCTGCCCGTGATAGCACAAACCTTGCCTGGCATGCAGGCGATGGTTTCGTCTATGATGAAAGCGAAGATAAAATCTAAAGGCGTTGCTAGTGTAGAGGAGTTGCGTGATTTGTGTATTGAAGCAGAAGTGAGAATGGTGGCTTGCCAAATGACGATTGATCTCTTTGATTTTAATAAAAGTGATTTGATTGATGAGATTGAGTTTGGCGGTGCGGCGACTTTTTTTGAATTTGCGGGTCAATCAGATGTAAGTTTATCACTTTGAGTGTCGTTGTTATCCAATGAAAATTTATAAATCTATTAAAGACATTCGCCAGCTTGTAGCAGGCTGGCGTAGGGAGGGTCAAAGCATTGCATTTGTACCTACCATGGGCAATTTGCACACAGGGCATCTTAGTTTGATTGAAAAAGCCCAGCATGTTGCTGATAAAACAATTGTGAGTATCTACGTTAATCCATTGCAGTTTGGGCCTGTTGAAGATTTCGCTTCCTATCCCCGTACCTTAGATGCTGACAAAGAAGAACTGATAAATGCCGAAGTGGATTTGCTTTTCATTCCTGATGATAAGGAAATCTATCCATTTGCAAGGCCGGGTTTAACATCGGTAAAAGTGCCTGAGTTATCAGAAATTTTATGTGGCGCATCACGGCCAGGACATTTTGCGGGTGTTACCACGGTTGTTGCAAAGTTTTTCAATATTGTGCAGCCAAGTGTTGCTATTTTTGGTGAAAAAGATTTTCAACAGCTTTTTTTGATTAAAAAAATGGTCGTGGATCTTAATATTCCCGTAAGAATAATCAGCATGCCTACATCTCGTGAGGACTCCGGCTTAGCCTTAAGTTCGCGCAATAAATATTTAACCGACCCGCAGAAGCAAACAGCGGCTGGTTTGCATAAAACCCTTTGCTGGGTAGTTGAAAAGCTGCAACAAAGCTTTGATCATACTCGATTAAATATCCCTGAGCTGGAGCAACAAGGTTTATTACGCTTGGAACAACAAGGGTTTAAACCTGAATACCTTGCAATACGCGATAGCGAGACTTTAACCCCAGTTGCTTCATATGAATACCAGCCAGTCGTGGTATTGGTTGCAGCCATGTTGGGAAAAACACGCCTCATTGATAATATATCTGTGACATGACGTTAGAATTTTAACGATTTTTTGTTTTTTACTTGAAAGATCGAATTTCATACGTTTAACTATACCCGTGGCGTTTGAGATATAGGTTTTTAGTGTGCGTTATATTCGTTTTGTGGCGAGGCGAAATGAAGAGGATGTGCAATAACACCTAAATCTCAATCGCTACGGGTATATAGAGCAACCCTTATGCATTTACTGAGAGGATGGTTGCATGTTTGAGTCTGATGGCATTACCCTGAAGCTAAAATAGCGTGATAAAAATAAGTTAATTCGGCGTCGAACGAAAAGAGGAGGTCAGTTATGCGTAATCTATATTTTGTCTTGATGTTGTTCTTGTCATTTACGGTCGTAGCGGGTCAGAAAGAAGTAGAAAGTCAGTTTTCTATTGTGCAAACGGCAGATCGTTATGTGATGGCTTTACAGGCTTCAGGCGTGCCGATATTTGAACGCCAAGAGAAAAATAATCGCTTTACCGGTAAAGAAGAAATAATTGTATTTGCTAATCCTTATTTTGGCAGTAATATCGTATGTAATAAGGCCTTGAGAAAAGACAAGCCTTTAACCGCTAGAGTGTGGAAAAATGGCGAGGGGCGGGTACTGCTTGAGTATGATTTTCCTGCTGAGCCGGTTAATGACTTTGGGGTGATTGAATGTGGTCATGAAACCGATATCATGCATAGAGTTCTTAATGGTTTTGCTGATTCCGCAGTTAAATAAAATTATTTCATGAAAATAAATATCAATTGGACGCAGGCGCCTGTCCGAGAACAGACTGACCTACTGCGACACAATCCATTGTGGCCAGATTTTTCGAGCGGGTATATCGCGTTTTGCTTTTAGCCGGTATTGCGCATTCCCATTGCAATTGCATTAATACTTCGTAGCAATGGATCTAACCAAATCGCTCGCTCATCACTATTTTCAGGAAGACTGCGATAATATTTTAGCAAATCGATCTGAATATGGTTTAGCGGATTTAAGTAAGGGCTGCGCCGGGTAAGTGATAATGCCAAAGCAGAATTTTCTTCAAGTAATGTGTTATTTTTGGTGATGTGGAGTATCTGATTCACGGTACGAGTGTGCTCGTCATTAATCAATTGATAAACCTTCTCGGCCATTTGGGGATCTTCACACAGTGAGCTGTATTCCTTGGCAATATCCATTTCTGCTTTTTGTAAAGCCATTTGAGTATTGCTGAGCAGAGCATTAAAAAAGGGCCATTCCAATTGCATTTTTTGTAGCTTAGTAAGTCGGGCAGGATCATTCGCGCGCCATGTTTCTAGCGCAGTGCCAATCCCAAACCATGCAGGCAAGGTGTGACGGGCTTGCGCCCAACCGAAAACCCAAGCAATGGCGCGCACCGAACTTTTTGAGCGGTCGCCTTTTTTTCGATGTGATGGGCGTGAGCCAATATTCATTAATCCGATTTCCGTCACCGGGGTAGCTTCGTAAAAATAATCTAAAAACCCCTGAGTGTTTTCGGTGAGATCACGATAAGAGTGTTCGCCATGCTCGGCAAGCTCATCCATAATTTCTAGATAGTCTTTTCTGTCGTCGAGTAAATTGTTCATGACGACGCCACGGCTTGCTCCAATTAGACCTGTTGCTCCCATGGTTAATTCATAAATTGCGGTTTCTTGGTTGCCGTATTTAAAGGATAAAACTTCGCCTTGTTCGGTAAATTTAATTTGGCCATGTACAGTGCCGATAGGCTGTGCAAGTATTGAGTCATGAGTGGGGCCACCACCACGACCAAGCGTTCCTCCGCGGCCATGAAACATTCGTAGTGCGACTCCACGGTCTGATGTTAACGCCGTTATTTTTTTCTGAGCATCAAATAAGTTCCAAGATGAGGCGAGAATGCCACCGTCTTTACAAGAGTCTGAATAACCGAGCATGACTTCTTGTATGTTGCCCGATGAACGCAATAGTTTCTGGTAGGTGGGGTTATCCAGTAAGGTGCTCATTACCGGTTCGATGTGTCCAAGGTCTTCGATGGTTTCAAATAGTGGAGCTACTGCAATATCGCACCGGCATTCGTCACCATTGAGCGCTATTAATCCAACCATTCTGGCGAGAAACATGACTTCCATAATATGACTGGCTTCGTGGGTCATTGAAATAACATAAGCGCCAAAGGTTTTAGTGCTAAGCTCTTTTTGCATTTCACGCATTACATAAAATGTGTCTACAATTTCTCGGCCTTGCTCACTAAGCGCAGAGCGTTTTATCTGTGGAACATCGGAGAGCGAAATGCTCTCCGCTAATAATGATAAGCGTTGTTCTTCATCAAGTGACAAATAGTCATTACGATTGAAAAAATGCTGAAATATTTCTGCAACGGTTTCGGAATGGAGGGTTGATTCTTGTCTGAGATCAAGCTTTAATAAATAAAATCCAAATGTCTCTACCAGTCGAATCAGATCATTCAAATTTCCATTGGCACTGGCATCGTCGCCGTGATTACGCAGTGATTCTTGCATTAAATGCAAATCATTTAAAAATTCACTTTCATTGGTGTAGCGCCAAGCATGATTGTCGTTAGCGCCTTTGCCCTGTAGGCGGTTCTTTATAGCAATAAGGTTTTGCTCTAAACGAAATCGAGTAATATGCAACTTTCTTCTATAGGGCTCGGTTTCAAATCGTTCGAGCTTGTCTCTAAATACACGTTGGATTAATCCTTCATCTTGCTCCTCAGCAGCAAGCATGGCCTCCAGTGGTTCGCAAAAATTGCTTGAGTGCGTTAATTCACGGCTAAGTTCACGGATACGTTGAATGTATTCAAGCAGAACCACTTGTGATTGTAATAACAATGCAAACACAGTCGTTTCTGGTTTAACGTTGGGGTTGCCATCTCTGTCACCGCCGATCCAAGAGCCAAAGCTTAAAAAGCTGGGTACTGGAATATTGGGTTTTTGGTTTTCGTTAGCTCCGTAGTGTTTGATGACGGCTTTTTCAAGATTTCGATAAACTTCTGGAACCGCATTAAATAAAGTACGCCGTGCGTAATAAAGTCCAAGTCGAATTTCATCGGCGACTTGAGGTTTTTGACTGCGAACTTCATCAGTGTTCCACAATACTCTAATTTGATTTTCGAGTTCAATGGAAATTTCATCTTGTTGGATTTGATTGAGTTGTGGATTGCGTAATTTTTCGTTGGTTTGAAATATAGTACGCAAATTTTCCATCACACTTCGACGCTTGGATTCGGTGGGATGGGCAGTGATGACTGGGATGTAAGCGAGGCTACTCAGTAATCCGCTAAGCTGTTCGGCATCTATGCCTTGTTCCTTAAGTGTTTTTATAGTGTGTTCGAAGGATCCATAGAACGTTTCGCCGAGCTGAGCCAATTCTCGGCGTTGATCGTGTTGAAAGGATTCTTCGGCAATATTAACGAGACTAAAATAAATACTAAAACCGCGAATAACTTTGGATAAGGTGGCCGGATCTAATTCATTCACCATTTGCGTGAGTTTATTGCGATCAGTGGTGCTGTTTTTGTTTCTAAGATCAAGGAAGCCTGTTCTGAGGGTTTCTACGGCTTGGTATACTTCTTCGCCAGCTTGTGATCGAAGTACATTGCCTAATAATGTGCCGAGGAGTTTAACCCGAGAACGAAGTGCTTTATCACTCGGTAGCTGCATATTTGCCTCTGTGTATAAAATTTGAGTTTGTGTAATGTTGCTTGCGATATGGGAGCTTGCTCACTAATCCGCTCCTTATATTTTTTGATATCGTTTTAAAAACATGAGGTTAGATTATTTTTGTATGATGTTATGTTGCTATTCCTGGAGGTGTCGTTAATGCCTCACAGATTTAAGGTGGAGCGCATTATACATACTATTTGTTCGCAGTGCTTTGACGATTTTTTAGAACCGTTTTATAGAGTGTAAGGTATTGTTTTGCAGAGTTTTTCCAACTGAAATCTTGAGACATAGCGGTTTTAATGAGTTTTTGCCATTGTGGCGGATTGTGAAATAAATTCACTGTGGTTTCAACGGCTTGAATTAGGGCTTCAGGGCTTGACTGGGTTAAATAGATTCCGGTCGCTTTTGCTGGGTTGGGTTTGATATCAATAATGCTGTCTGCAAGGCCGCCAACGGGGTTAACAATAGGAATCGTCCCATATTTTAAGCTATAGAGTTGATTTAAACCGCAGGGTTCGAACTTTGAAGGCATTAGAAAAACGTCTGCTCCCGCCTCCATTTTATGTGCAAGAACTTCATCATAGCCAATACGTACTGATAGTTTCTCAGGGTGTTCTTGGGCGGCAGCAATGAGCTGTGTTTCGAGATATTTATCACCTGAGCCAAGGAGGGCAATTTGAATATCCATCAGCATGAGTTCAGGTAAAGCCTTAATTAGTAGGTCGTATCCTTTTTGCTCAACGATGCGACCAACAGTGACCAATAGCGGTATCGCTTTTTTGGGTGGCAGTGCAAAGTGAGTCTGCAAGCTAGTTTTGTTTTTCAGCTTGGAGGAAAGCTTGGTTTTTGAATAATTATGGTCAATCAGCTTGTCGGTAGCCGGGTTCCAAAGCGTGTGATCAATTCCGTTGAGTATGCCACTCATTTGATGGGATCTTGCTTGTAATAGGCCCTCAAGGCCGTATCCAAATTCGCTGGTTTGTACTTCTTGTGCGTAAGTAGGGCTTACCGTAGTTATGTGATCAGCGGCGCTGAGACCACCTTTGATAAACGCAAATTGACCATGGAATTCCATTTTATCCATGTCCCAAAGATCATGTGGCAGCCCCAGTTCTTCAAATGTATTCCACGAAAATAATCCCATGTATGCGAGGTTATGGATGGTAAAAATAGTGGCCGGGCGGGTAACTTCTTTTGCCAGTAAAGCCGGAATAAGCCCCGTTTGCCAGTCGTTGCAATGTACGATATCAGGCGGCCAATCGAGGTTCGCACGATTTTGCGAAATTTCGAGCGCAATTTGGTTAAAAGCGGTAAAACGTTGAGCGTTGTCCGGCCAATCGTTACCTTCTTCTGTCGTATAAGGATTTCCAATTCGGGTAAAGTACTTAGGTATATCAACCAGCCAAATGGTGAGCTTGGTTCCGGGTAGTTTGCCCTCAAGAATGGTCGCATCGTGCGCTAAGCGAGGTGTATCTAAGGTCTTTAGTGATTTCATTTTTTGCACAGCGGGTAAATACGCGGGTAATAAAATTCGCGTTTCTGCACCGAGTTTGCTTAATGCAGGCGGTAGTCCTGCAGAGACGTCTGCGAGACCTCCTGTTTTGATTAATGGGAAAATTTCACTGGTAATAAATAAAATTTTTAAGTCGGGCATGTGAGGTTACTTTTGGCGAAGAGATAGTTTGTGTTTTGGCAGTTTGATTTATTCGATTTTTAAATTTTCTAGCCACTATTGCATAAGCAAGCATGAATAGCGAGTGCATAGACAGAGAAAATTGAGTCTTTGATTTATCCCCATTTCCTTTTGTAACAGTTAGTTATTAGGACTATAGTGCTTTATATAGTAGATAGTAGGTGAAGTTGCGATAAATGCACGAGAGATTAAAAGGAATAAAATGGAAAAGGCAGATATTGGATTAATTGGCTTGGCGGTTATGGGGAAAAACCTCGTTTTAAACATGGCAGACCATGGTTTCACTGTTGCAGTCTTCAATCGTACGCTGTCCCGTGTTGATAATTTTTTGGCTGGGCCCGCCAGCGATAAGTCGATTATTGGTGCGCAAAGTATTGAACAGTTTTGCGCGCAATTAAAGTCTCCTCGAAAGATTATGTTAATGGTGAAAGCGGGGCCGGTAGTCGATGAGTTTATGGAATTGTTAAAACCTTATCTTGCCGCAGATGACATCATTATTGACGGCGGAAACTCTTTGTACTTGGATACGGAAAGAAGAGTTAAGGAATGCGCGCAGCAGAATTTGCTCTTTCTCGGTGTTGGTATTTCAGGCGGGGAGGAAGGGGCGCGCTATGGGCCTTCTATTATGCCGGGAGGAAATAAGAAGGCCTGGCCGCACGTGAAAAATATTTTTCAGAGTATTGCGGCAAAAGTAGATGATGCCGTGTGTTGCCAGTGGGTCGGTGCGGGCGGTGCGGGTCACTATGTCAAAATGGTACACAATGGTATCGAATACGGCGATATGCAATTAATTTGCGAAGCATATCATCTATTACGCACCGGTCTTGGCTGCGAGGTTGATGAGTTAGTCGATATATTTTCTCACTGGAATGAAGGGGTGCTTGATTCTTATTTAATTGAAATTACACGCGATATTTTCAAGGTCAAAGATGATTCAGGCAAGCCGCTGATTGATTCGATTCTTGATATAGCTGGCCAAAAAGGAACCGGTAAATGGACGGGTATTAATGCATTGGAATTAGGGGTGCCGTTGACCCTGATTGGCGAAGCTGTTTTTGCGCGTTTTTTGTCATCGTTTAAAACCAATCGAATTAAGGCTTCTAGATTGCTCGCAAAACCAGAATCTATTGCTTCGGTGACAGACAAAAAAGCCACTATTAATACTATTCATGATGCGCTTTATGCTTCCAAAATCATTTCTTATGCGCAGGGGTTTATGTTAATGCGGGAGGCTGATGCCGCGTATCATTGGCAGCTTGCGTACGGCGATATTGCGTTGATGTGGAGAGGAGGTTGCATAATTCGCAGTCGGTTTTTGCATAATATCAAGCAAGCTTATGAGCAAGATTCAAACTTAGAAAATTTGTTGTTAGACATGTTTTTTATTTCGGCGATACAGCAATCTCAGCTAGGCTGGAGAAAGGCACTGATCTTTGCCATTGAATCGGGAATACCCACTCCGGCGTTTTGTTCGGCCTTGTCATTTTACGATGGTTATCGAAGTGAAAGTTTACCGGCAAATCTATTGCAAGCTCAAAGAGACTGTTTTGGGGCACATACCTATGAGCGTACCGACCAGCCACGGGGTGAATTTTTTCACACCGATTGGCTTCGTTTGCGTTAAAGATGAAGCATTTATTAAAATACTCTTAGGGAGGTTGCTTTGCCGCAAGCGGAGCCATGTACATATGTAATTTTTGGAGCGACAGGTAATTTATCGCGGATTAAACTTATGCCGGCGCTTTATCATCTAGAGGTTGCAGATCGACTCCCAGAAGGTACGGTCATTTTGGCGATTTCTCGCCGAGATTGGTCGCGTGATAAATGGATTGAAGAAGTAAAAGCCATGTTGGTTGATCAAGCCCGTGGCGGACTAGACCAAGAGGCCTTTCAGCGTTTTAGCTCGCGGCTGCATTTTATTCAAGGAGACTTGACCCAAGTATCGACCTATTATGCCATTAATGAGGCGTTAAACACGGATGATGAATTTCCTGTGAATGCTGCGTTTTATATGGCGATTCGCCCGGCTGACTTTGGAAATGTCATCGATAACCTTGAAGCAACTGGTTTAACCAGCGAAGAACACGGATGGCGGCGTGTCATTATCGAAAAGCCGTTTGGCTATGATCTCGAAAGCGCTCAGATGTTACAGAATCGCTTACACCGTTGTCTTAATGAGCACCAAGTATACCGGATTGATCACTATTTAGGGAAAGGTACGGTGCAAAACATTCTGGTTTTTCGGTTTGCAAACGTCATGATGGAACCTCTGTGGAATCGGAATTACATTGACCATGTGCAAATTACACATTCAGAAATAATGGGAATAGAGGGTCGAGCTGATTATTACGATGGTGCCGGTGCGTTACGGGATATGATTCAAAGTCACCTTTTGCAGTTGCTCACTTTAGTCGCAATGGAACCACCTGCATCGCTTGATGCCGAAGCCTTGCGGGATGAAAAAGTAAAAGTCCTCAGATCAATCCGTCCTATTCCACAAAGCGCCGTTCATGCGCAAGCGTTTCGTGCTCAATATTCCAGCGGGGTGGTTGAGGGTAAAAAAGCGAAGAGTTATGTTGAAGAGGATGGTGTGGCGGAGCATAGCACGACGGAAACCTATAGTGCCCTAAAATTGTACATTGATAATTGGCGCTGGAGAGGAGTTCCTTTTTATATTAGAACGGGAAAGCGAATGGCGGAAACAAAATCGGCGATTAGTATTCGATTTAAAGAGCCACCTCAGCATTTATTTCGCAATACGCCGGCTGAAAAACTAAAACCAGACTGGGTTTTGCTCGGTTTGCAGCCGTATGAATGTGTGCGGGTTGAAATGCAGGTAAAAGAACCGGGTTTAGAAATGAAAACACGTACAACCAGTCTCGATGCAAGTTTTCGACAAGAATCAGATCAGGCTTATGATGCCTATGAAGATTTGTTGCTAGATGTTATCGAAGGCGATCGCAGCTTATTTTTGCGCTACGACGAAGTAGAATGGGCCTGGCGTGTGGTTGATCCCATACTTAGAGTATGGGCTATGGAGCGTGACTACATTAGTACCTATCCAGCGGGTTCATGGGGGCCGCAGGAAACCCGGCGATTGTTTGAAAAAGAAGATCAGTTTTGGCGGCATTCTTTGCTACCTGATGAAGATTAATTACCATAGCTCGTAAAGGTGTTTTTCACCTTAAGGAATTTGAATATTAAGCCGAAATATTGACTAATGATCAACTCCTTTAGAAGTTTTGAAGGTGACTGTAAACCAGATGTTAAATAAAACTTGCCAGATGAGACAAAGAATAATAACACTAACACCGCTATTTTTTTTTACCTTCTTTTCTGTTCTAGCCATACCTGTGGCATACTCGGAAGAAAATCTGCCCCTATTGATGCCGCATGATGAAGCCGAACGTGATGAAAGTTTATTAGCATTTAGAGCAAGAATGCTTCAGGTCTTGGCCTTTAAAGAGCCAGAACGTCTCATCGAAATGATAGACCCTAAAATGAGTAATGGTCTTAATGCGAAAAGAGGTGCTAGGGCATTTGTCGAATTATGGCGGCCTGAAACCATCGACAGTAAAATTTGGGAAATTCTTAGCCCAATTCTAAAGCTTGGTGGAGGCTTTGTACGATCAGAGAGTGGTGTTATGTTTTGTGCGCCCTATGTATTTGTAAATTTTCCCGCCGAACTTGATGTTTTTAGTCATGGCGTTGTAATTCAAGAAAATGTTAGCCTCTATCAAAATCCTACTACTGCATCAACGATACTGACAAAATTGAATTATAATATTTTGCAAGTCGATGATTGGCGTAGCGTTAGTGATGATAGTGGGACTGAAAGTTTGCAATGGATAAAAGTTTCTACAATGGATGATAAGGAAGGCTATGTTCAGCGAAAATATATTCGTAGCCCAAGTGATTATTCTGCATGTTTTATTCAACGCAAGAATAAAGGCTGGAAATTAAGTTCGTTGGTTTCTGGCAATTAAGTATATGGTTTTTGCAATTTTTCTAAAAAACGTTTAAATCTATTTACATCTGCGTTGTTGTCCTCTGTTTATAGCACTTGGTATTTTGATTAAGCCAAACAATCCAATAATGAGAAGAATTAGACTTTGGGCTGGGTGTGTAATGATTAGAATTATGGGTGTCAAAATAGCTCTAATGACTGATTTTAAATATTCTCTATCTTGAATGAAATTCGCAATAGGTGGTGAGTACTCATAATATAAATGAACAAGTTTTGTTCCCATGGTAGTTGGTAGTAGTATTTTATCGCGAAAACTCCGCAGGACTTTCACTTGAGGCGAGAAGTAAGAGCCATACGCTGCGGTGGCAATAAAGCAGTTTTCTCGTTTTACAAAAGTCTCTAAGCTTGCTCGATTGTTGTTAGTGTTGGAATCAAACTCTGATGCGCTGATTGTAGCGACCATTCGAATGGTTCTGTCTGCAAGTAATGCCCTTGGTTGTGAAATGATAGAGATGACTGCCGAATCTCCAGGATTGATTCGATCAACTTTGCAGGAAATATCTATTGGAGTTGGCTCGCAACTGATTCCTGCGGTGGGATTTATTTCAAGAAAGGTAATGCCGCCAGGTCGGCGTGTGCCTTGTTCGTTGATTTCGACTTCTCCTTGAACATGAATTGTCAAACAGGTGGCAAATAAACCGGAGTTTTCGTTATCACCAATGCTATTATTGCGTATTGTTAGAGTGTATATGTTTTTATCGCCAACTGTTAACTGCGGTACGCTTGCGGAGAGAGATATCCCAAGGTCTACATCAACCGTAGTTGGAGTCAATA
>JALUUH010000001.1 GCA_027021445.1 Gammaproteobacteria bacterium | reverse complement strand
CATCTGCCATTTTACCCGGCACGAGAGAGCCAATTTTATGGTCTAGGCCAAGTGCTTTTGCTCCATTGAGTGTTGCCATTTGCAAGACACTATGAGCAGGAACAGCGGCGGCATTTTTGGCAATCATTTTACCTAATAATGCGGCGCTACGCATTTCTCCCATCATATCCAAATCATTATTACTGGCTGCGCCATCGGTACCTAAAGCGATATTGACCTTAGCGTGGCGTAATTTTTCGACTTCGCAACATCCGCTGGCGAGTTTCATATTTGATTCTGGGCAATGCACAATGTTTACCCCTGTTTGACGACAGAGTTCGATTTCCTCATCCGTTAATTGAGTCATGTGTACGGCTTGAAGCCGCGGGCTGAGTAATCCGAGGTCATGCAGTCTGGCAAGTGGTCGTTTATTATATTGCTTGATGCTTTCTTCGACTTCGTGTGCGGTTTCATGCACATGTATATGTATTGGAATGTCGAGTTCTTCGGCGAATATTTGTATTTTTTTTAGCGACTCGTCCGCAACTGTATAAGGTGCATGAGGTGCAAATGTTGTCGTGATTAATGGGTGTTGACGCAAATCATCGTGTACTGCTTGGGCTTTTTCAATATATTCATTCGCATTGCTTGCCCAGACCGTCGGAAAGTCAACGATAATTAGCCCAATGCTGGCTCGCATACCTGTTGCAACACAAGCTTGTGCTGCTTGATCAGGAAAAAAATACATTTCATTAAAGCACGTTACCCCACTGCGGATAGATTCGAGTATAGCGAGTTGGGTTCCATCATAGACAAATTCTTCGCTAACCCATTTGGCTTCGACCGGCCAAATATGATTTTGTAACCATTCCATGAGCGGTAAGTCGTCGGCAAAGCCGCGCAATAAGGACATGCTGGTATGGGTATGACAATTGATCAAACCCGGAAGTAGGGCATGATTATTAAGATCTGTTACCGTGCTCGCTTGATATTTCTCCGCAGCAGCCAAGGTTGGCAGAAGATCAATAATCTTGCCGTTAGTAATGGCCAGGCTGTGATGGCTTAAGACGGTATTGTCGGGTTCAATGGGAATGACCCATTTTGCATTAATTAATAAATCACAAGGTTTCATTTAATTCATCATTCCTTAGTCAATAGAAGCTTACTACGAAGTATGCGAGGACTGTATTCTTTTTTTATTGTACGATCATAACCCAAGAGTGCTTTGAAAAATAATGTGTTTTTTTGTCGCTTTATTCGATAAATATGACTGGAGTATAAATGGCCAACCAATATCAAGACAATATTCAAGCAGTTGTTTGGGGTGATAATGCTTGTTTAAAATTATTAGACCAACGTATATTACCTGCAAAATATCATTATATTGAATATCATCACTCCGCAGACGTAGCGAGTGCGATAAGCGATATGGTGGTGCGTGGCGCGCCAGCAATAGGGGTTGCAGCTGGGTATGCGATTGTATTAGCAGCAAAAAAACGTTTTCAGCAGTTATCTAGCAGTTGGCAGAGTGATATAGAAAAAGATCTGGATATACTCGCGCAATCCCGTCCCACTGCGGTAAATTTGTTTTGGGCTATCGAGCGTATGCGAGATGTTATATCTGTTACTGAGGGAGATCCCTTCGATATATTGCTAACAGAAGCCAAAAAAATTCATCAAGAAGATATTACTGCAAATCATATCATGGGTGACCTAGGTGCTAAATTGCTTAAAAACTGTAGTGGTGTGTTAACCCATTGCAATGCCGGAGCTTTGGCTACCGGTGGATATGGCACGGCTTTAGGGGTTATCCGAAGTGCATGGGCTGCAGGTCACTTAAAATCAGTTTATGCGGATGAGACCCGACCTTGGTTACAAGGGGCAAGATTAACCGCATGGGAATTAATCGAAGATGATATACCGGTCACTTTGATCGCTGAAGGTGCTGCTGCTGCATTGATGCAATCGGGCAAAATTCAATGGGTGGTTGTTGGTTCTGATCGAATTGCTGCCAATGGTGATGTTGCCAATAAAATTGGTACTTACGGACTTGCGATTATGGCTAAACATCATGGCGTGAAATTTATGGTGGTAGCGCCGACTTCGACGATTGATATGTCGATAAAACACGGGTCGGATATTCCGATTGAAAATCGTTCTGCTGATGAGGTTTTATATCTCAATGGACAACGTGTGGCAGCGGAAGATGCACATGCTTGGAATCCTGCATTTGATGTAACACCTGCGAACCTAGTGGATGCGATAATAACGGAAAAAGGGGTGGTTGAAAAACCTGATATGGATAAGATGCTTGGCTTGCTGCAAACCTAGATGTCACGGTTTATTGCTTGGTTATAATTATAAGTCATTGAAATTATAAATTTTTTTCTTCGTCGTCAGCTTGGGGTGAGCCGTGCTACGGCTCGGTAACGGCGTATTTCGTGTTGACTATATTTAGGCGGTCATCATTGACTATATATGGACTAAGCAATTGTGGCCCAAAGATTTAAAACAAATTGCCAAATATTCCAATAGTCGAATATTGTCGAAAAGCAAACAGTGGGTTCAGGTCAATAATATAGCCACCATTCTACTACCTGTTGCGTTGTTAGCACTGGATGGGGAATAGACGTTCTTTTATTTGACAGAGATAGTCGTGGTATTTATTTTATTGGCCAGTCCTAATTGAGAAATATTGTGGTGTAATTGCCAGGGTATACTTTTGGAATAGTTGCATTAAAACCGGCGTTAATAGCGTCAATAATACTATTTGCAATGACTGAATAACCTCTTGCTGTAGGGTGTACTCCGTCGAGAGAGAAGCCGCCACCTGTGGCGTACGTGGCGGTGATTGTCCCATTGCGGCCATAATTAATTCCTGTTGTACTCAACTCCGTCATGATTGCCGCAATATCCAGCAATATTAAATTGGGATTCGCTTCAGCCGCAGCGGCAATGCTTACATTATAAGCCAGTCTAGCGGTCTCAATCGCCAAAATTTCCGCTGGGGTTAATACATCTGCGTCTTCTAATGGTGCGCTAATGCCCCATAGAGGAGAGGAAGGGTCTGAAGGGTCATCTTCAGGGTTGGCTAGGGTGCCGATTTTAGTACTGCTGGTGAGCACCAATAAGTCTTTTGCGGTAGCTTGCCGCATATTAATGAGCGCTGCATCAACTGCGGTAATGTCAGTTAAGTCTTCATCCAGAATAACGACTGCATTTTGGCCCGCAGCAAAAGAGATAGTGCGTTGGGCGGCTTCTTCAGCTGTTATTAGGCTCAGTCCTTGCGCGGCCTGCACTCCGTCATTGTATGCAGTATAGGCAGTGTTGAGTGCTGCCGCCGTTGCTGCATCTAATGGAACCGCGTTGTAAGGGACCGTAGTAAAGAAGGGGATAGTGGCAATGTCTGGAATGTTCAGTAGTACACCTTTTGCGGTGGTATTGGCGGTTGTGAGCGCTGTAATTAATTGCGTGTAAATGCCTGCGAAGGCAGTGGGGTCGGTAATATCCCTAGAACCATAGGTGGAGAGATCAGTATTACCTGTTTGGTCAATACCAACACCGCCCTCCGTTGCATAAGAAAGCACATCGTTATTGCCAATCCACAATACAAAAAATGAGGGTGCTTGGGCAGCGGCATCCTCAATCACCGATGTGCTTACTGAGCTAGCAAATCGGACAAAGTATGGGTTTGCAGTGGCTGGATTTGTGCTTAAACCAGCGGGGTCGCCAAGACCTTCTGCACCTAGATGAAACGATTTCGCTCCAGGTACCCCCATGTTATTGAATGACCCGGTTAAGACACTGGTTACTTCAGTCGTCGGAGTGCCTGCTAGCACCTCAGGAGTTTGAGTCGCAGCATTTAAGACTCTTCTATTGCCATAATCGCTGTTAATATTTCCACCAATAAGCAAGCCACCTAAGTTATCGTTGACGAGTGGTTGCTTAAAAGTTCCACCTCTCACTTTAGCAAACTGTTGTGCGAGTATTGCGGGATACGAGTTTTCCTGTCCCAAACGGTAAAGTGCACCGTCCGCATATCCTGCGGTGAGTGAATCTCCAATGCTGACAAAGGTGCTAAAATCAGCACTGCCATTGGTAGCGTTAGCAGTAGCATCTGCAATGGGATTTGCAAAATCTGAGTCGATAAATTCTTGCGCTTCATCGCAGGCTGAAATAAGCCCATATACTAGTACTAAGCCCGTGAGTTTAATCATTTTGTTTTTCATAGATAGCATTTCTTATCGCTCTCAGTATTTATAGTTAAGACCAATTCCACCGGCCATTACAGAAGATATGTAACTACCACTGAAAGAAATGGGTGGGGTGTCAGGATCGTTGTCATCGTCATAAAAAGCATAAGAGCCGTTGAACTCTTTAAACATTAAAAAGAGCAAGGAAAAATCAATGTAAATGCGTTTGGAAGCCTGATAACTCGCGCCTGCGGTTAAGCCTATTGAATCATTGCGTGCCGTTTCTGGCGTATAATATCCTGGACTGATCGGGGAGTCGTCATAATACCCACCGCCTCGAATGGTTAATGAATTACCAATTTTTTGTTGCAGACCTACGCGATAAATATTGACATCATTGTAATTACGAGGATTTAATGCAAGTACCGTAGTGTCTCTATGCGTCGTTGGGTTAAATGATATGTTTAGATTTTTATAGGCACTCCAAAAGGTGCGATTAACATCGAATGCTAGGGTGGTAGCGGAACTTAGGTTTATGGCAATACCAACGGTTAGTTCTGCCGGTAATACGAGGTCTGCATCAAACGTGGTGTCGAGAAATGTTGATACTGTTTGCAAAGATTCTGGAATGTTTGCAAAGTCCGCAGATTCGCCTCTTGCTTCCATATCTACCTGCGAGCGATAACTTATTCCAATTGAAAGTTTATTCGTGGGCTGCACTAAAAATCCCACATTGTAACCCCAGGCGCCGATATTGGACGCTTCTACAGTTACATTAGCTCGCTCACCATTTGCATTCGCGAGAAATGTATTTAGATTTCGATTAAACTTCACTGAACCCAATGTATAGGTAGGGCCGATACCAATGCTAAACATGTCGTTAAATTTATAAGATAGCGTGGGCTGAAAATAAATCGATTGCAGTTTGATGTTGTTAACCAGATGTGAACCCGCCCAGTCTTTTTCCCATTCCACTGTATTTCCGTAAGGTGTATACATTCCAAAACCAAATGATGCTTTTTCATCAAACTTTTTGGCTAAATAAAGATTAAAAGGCGTGCCAATAGGATTATCTGTTTCGGCCGAGGTATTGCTGATGCTATCTTGGTATTTGGTGTTGCCATCAATGAGCGTTATGCCGACACTTATGTCGGTATCTGATTTCAGGGACGACATCCCTGCAGGGTTAAAAAAAACCACTTCAGAGTTATCTGTCATGGCTACGCCGGTGTGCCCCATACTTAATGCATTTTGTCCCTGCGTTGCCACCCGGTAGCCGCCGGCAAATGTCGTGGTGGAGATACAGATACTCGCAATCATCAAAATTTTTATTTTCATAGGCTTTGTGTCTTCATCCAGATATCTTTGCAGTGAACTGTTTTTCTAACATACGTGTCATTGATAGTCTAGCGCGAATAATTCATGTCAAACACTTTTCTTCGTGAATTTGCTCAGCTAACCATAAGAAAATCAATTGGCTGGGAATCAAAAAATGATTGAATGTATTTTTATATTTGGACTGGGTTTAAATATCGTGAAGGGATTTGATCCGCATATACCCAAAGCGTTTAAATTTAGTGCCAATAGCCTGGCCATATCAATTGACAATCCTATGAGCAGGTTAAAAAGGCCAGACCATTGGCGTGATAATAACGGTGGTATACCCAATTAATATTGTTAATGGCAATCCCATTTTTATAAAATCTGAAAAACGATAACCGCCAGGGCCGAATACCATGAGATTTGTTTGGTAGCCAATCGGGGTCGCAAAGCTTGCAGATGCTGCAATCATTATTGTTATGATGAACGGCATAAAGCTCACATTAAGTTGCTCAGCTAATGCCAAAGCAATTGGAAACATAAGAACAGCTGCCGCATTATTGGTAATCATCGCGGTCACAATGGCCGTAATTGCAAAGATAAGTCCGAGTGCAATGCTGGGTTCGTTATGAGTAAACCCCAATAATTGATCTGCCAGCGCATTAGCGGCGCCGGTTAGATTCATCGCGTAGCCTATTCCAAAAGCGGCGGCAATCGTTATTAGGATCGAAAGGTCGATAGAGCGACGTGCATTATTGACATTGAGACATTTGGTAATGATCATTAAACCCGCTGCGAGTAAACCGGCTTGTACCATACTCATGACACCCAGAGTAACCATGGCGACCATCCCGATTAAGATGCTGATGGCTGTTTTAGCGCGTTCATGGCTGGGAGGGGTGGAATTATCGAGTCGACTTACTAAGAAAAAATCTCTGGAGTTTCGATGTCTATCGGCAAAATCTTGATGAGTTTCTAATAACAAGGTATCACCAGGCTGCAGGCTAATATCTCCGATTTTTTTTTGTACTTGCGCACCATTGCGTGCGACCGCAATAATTGCGGCGTTATAGCGAGTCCTAAATCGACCTTCGCGGATGGTTTTGCCCAGCAGTGGGAATGTATTTGAAATAACGGCTTCGATTAAGCAGCGATCCTTACGTGGGGCATCCAGTTTAAACAGTTGATCAGCGGCGGGCGTTAGGCCGCGAATTTTTTGCATATCGATCATCGAATCAACCACCCCAGCAAAAACGAGTCTGTCTGCAGCGTAAAGTGTTTCTTCGGGCGATACTGCGGGAAGAATGCGTCCCTTGCGTTCAATTTCCACCAGATAAGCACCAGGTAATTGCCGCAGTCCCGCTTGTTCGATGGTTTGTCCAATGAGCGGACTGTTTTCATCTATCATCATTTCAGTGACGTATTGGCGTGCATCTTCCGAATAATTAATAACCGGCTTGCGTTCGGGCAATAACCACGGTGAAACAATAATTACATAAAACAAAGTAATTAAGACACAGGGGATGCCTACCCACGCCAATTCAAACATCATTAAACCGTTGGTATTATCGGTGTTGGTTTTAAGCATGCCATTAATGACTAAGTTAGTACTCGTACCGATTAGCGTACAGGTGCCGCCGATAATTGCCGCATAGCTTAGAGGAATCATTAATTTTGAAACTGAGAGCTGATATTTCCGCGCCCAGTCGTTTAAAGCAGGGATTAGCATCGCTACAACCGGGGTATTATTTAACAGGGCGCTCATGGCTGCGACCGGTGCCATAATTCTAAATTGCGCATGCGCGACTGAATTTGGTTTGCCAAATAAGGTTTGCGCTATCCAGTGAATTGCCGCAGTTTCTTTTAATCCGGCAGAGACGATGAATAACACAGCGACGGTTATAACGCCCTCATTGGCGAAACCAGCAAGTGCTTGGGCGGGTTCGAGAATCCCCATGATGAGCAGAATCGTTAAACCGCACATTAAAACTGCGTCGGTTGCCCAGCGTGTTAGTGCGAGCGCAAAAAAACAAGATGTTACAATGCCAAGAGTGAACCAGGCTTCAAAAGTCATAAATCGTTCCAGCAAATATTGTAATGGGTAAGATTGAGTCGTATTACTCATCAAACAAGTAATTTCAAATTGCTGAAGATATTAACACTATAAATATATTTTTGAACCAGCCCCTTGAATAATTGCTTTTTTTCAATGGTTTATAGTTAAAATGCTTGCCCAAAGATCAAGCTTTAGTATAAAGTGAACAAAGTACAGGTTAACTGAAACAGAAGCTTGGTTTAGTTAATGCTTTTCGAAAACAGCATTGGATGCATAGCTCTCAAGTGGTTGCTTATTTTTAAGCGGTTGAACATTCACTGCAAAATATGACAAGGAACGTTGCATGAGTTATTTTTCCTTATTACGTATTTTTCCATTCTTTCTCGTGTTGAGCATTGCCATGCCGCTGTACGCTGAGAATCATCCGCGTTATACCGTGACTGATCTTGGGCTGATAGGTTATGTCAGTGAGGAATACGATTTTTCGCAGGCACAGGTATTTCGGATCAATGATGCAGGCATGGTGATTGGTTCATCCGAAATTCTTGAACAACAACAAGCCATAGTTTTCCAGCCTGGATCTACGGCTTATATTGAACTACCTGATCATGATGAACCCGCTGCCGCCAGTGGTCTCAATAGCCAAGGCGACATCGTCGGTTGGACCAATAGTTCGGGGTTGGCCAGCGCCGCATTGTGGCAATTTGTCACGGGTAGTTGGCAACTGAGCAATCTTCCATTACTAGAGGGTTATACCAGTAGCCGAGCCTGGGATATTAATGATAATGGTGTGATTGTCGGAAGCCTCAACGATGGTAGCAAGCATTATGCGGCGTACTGGCCGAATGCTACTGCGCAACCCATTCTGGTTGGTGAAGGCAGCGGTTTTGAAGGTGAGGCCTTTGCTCTTAATAATAACGGGATGATCTCAGGTATCCAAGGTCCTAATGTGTGGGGTCAGCCGAGCGCATCATTTCATTGGCAAGTGGGGGCGCCGAGTGTCAGCTTATTGCCAAAAATCAGTGATGATATTAAGGCGATCACTAGTTGGGGCGGCGTGGACATCAACAACTCGGGGATTATTGTCGGTGGTGCAGATGCGCTATTCGTTGGTGGCTACCTTAGCTTCGCCGTTACCCATCCTTTTGCGTGGTCTGAGAGCACTGGCATCCAGGATTTACTGCCATCGTCTAGCAGTACCGCTTGGGCGCATAATATTAATGATGCAGGATATGTGGTTGGAGAAACAATAGGTGCGTTTTTTAATCAACCCAATGGGCCGCCAATATCTCCGGTGGTCAATGGTGAGCCTGGGCGCATCCCGTTTGTTTATCGTCAAGAAACGGATGCTGAGGGTAATACTAACTGGCAAGAGTACTTGCTTTGGGATCAAATCCCGGTTGAAGATCGTGATATTTGGCATTTTTACAAAGCCAGCGGCATTAGTAATGTTGGTCATATCGTCGGGCTAGGTGGTAAATTTGTCAGTGTAGAGGAAGGCTATGCTTGGCATGCTTATATACTGACTCCCGAAGTGGCCGATTTGTCCGTTGAGCAAACCACGCCAAATGCTCAGACCTCGACTAAGCCCAGGGCAGTCAAAGCACAGAGTGCTGACCCGCAACAGGATTCCTCACAAATCTTAATCACGGTACGTAATCACGGACCGCTAGCGGCGACGAATATTCACCTGAACAATGTTTTAGCTGCAGAGCTTAGCATCGACAGCATTGATGCGGGTGCTGGTAGCTGTCAAAGTACGCTGAATGCGAATAATAATGATACCTTGCTTGATTGTGTGTTTGATACCTTAGCAGTGAATGAAGTGGGCAAAGTGATTTTGAAAATAGGTAGTGCGACAACGGGTGATTATCCTATTAGCATTACTGTGAGCGCTGATGAAGCGGATAGCCTGAACAATACGAACAACCAGCTCAACAAAACGATAAGTGTACAGGGAACTACGCATTCGCCAACTGATGATCATCAAGACAATCCGAACGACAATCCAGCCTCAGATGATGATGCAGGCAATGATGAGCAAAGTCCTTCAGTTGTGACTTTATCTGCAATTTCCCTACCCGTATTACTCTTGTTAATACTCAGTTTGTGGAGAATACGCCGCCGGGTATAATATTCATTGACAGCTATTGCATGGACGTTGATTTATGAATAAAAATTGATCCGTATTAATGAGTGTTTTTTAGTATCCAGCAATGATGAATATTGCTACGTCTCTTGAAATCAACGGGGATGGTTTGGTGAGTAATATCTTTGATTTTAAATGTATTTAAACGGCTAAGATCAAGTTTGAATTTTCTTAAATTATTAGAAAAAATGAGTTGGCCGTTTGGCGTTAATAGTTTCATCGCTTGGCGAATTAGAAATACATGATCCCGTTGTATGTCGAGTGTTTGCTGCATACGTTTTGAATTTGAAAAAGAAGGTGGATCGATAAAAATTAAATCATAAGGTTCATGCAGTTCTGGGTTTTTCAACCATTCCATGCAGTCTGCTTGAAAATATTGATGCTTACTTCCGACCTGCTTATTAAGCGCCATATTTCTTTTTGCCCAATCAAGATAAGTGCTCGACATATCGACTGTGGTAGTACGGCTTGCACCACCAGCAGCGGCGTGAACGGTAACTGAACCCGTATATGCGAATAAATTCAGAAAGGATTTTCCCTGGCTTAGCTCAGCGATCATTGAGCGAGTGGGGCGGTGATCCAGAAATAAACCGGTATCAATATAGTCTTCGAAATTTACCAGAAACTGGCAAGCACCTTCATTAACCCGATGAAAATCTTTATTAGCATTGAGCTTTTCGTATTGGGAATCGCCTTTTTGAATACTGCGTGTTTTAAGAAAAATTTGTGAATCACTTGCTTGCAATACATCACGAGCAATGGTGATGGCTTCTCGCAATCGCCAGCGCGCTTTTTTAGGGTCAATGCTTTTTGGGGCTTCATATTCTTGTAAATGCACCCATTGCTCATCACCATGATATAAGTCGATAGCGACTGCATATTCCGGTAAGTCGGCATCATAAATACGATAACAATCAATGTTTTCTTTTTTTGCCCAGCGCTTGAGCTGCTTTAAATTCTTTTTGAGGCGATTTTCCAACATCTTTGAATTATCAGAGAGCTTATCAACGGGAATAAACCCAGGCAGTCGTTTGTCCGCAAAAAAATTTTTTTCTTGAACATCAAAATGCAGTAGCTTGCATTCCAGCGCACCGTTGAACAGACTGTGTATTTTATTGGCACGTAATCCAATTTGCTTAGCGAGATCCGTGCTATTGGTGAATACACAGGCTTGCCAATGGATAAATTTTGCTTTTAAAAGATTACCGATCGCTTGGTATAAATGCGCGAGTTCATCATCTTGACCCAGGCGCTTTCCATAGGGAGGGTTTAGCGCAACCAGACCGCTTGTTGAAAAGCATAGTTTGAAATCATTAATATCTTGACAGTCTATTTTTATGACTGATTCAAGCCCAGTCTTCTGAACATGGTGCCGTGCTTTTTCGATGGTGTTTTTATGATGATCAAAACCAAAAATTGACGGTGATTGCGACAAGCCTTTTGTTTTTCGCTGCTCAGCATTATCGACAAGTTTTTGCCAGAGATCATCTTGGTGTTGCTTCCAACCGGTAAATCCAAAATAACGGCGGTATAAGCCTGGTGCTATGTCGCAAGCCATTAAAGCCGCTTCAATAAGCAATGTACCTGAGCCGCACATGAAGTCGACGAAGTCACCTCCTTGTGCGGCGATTGCTGGCCATTTAGCACGCATTAATATGGCAGCTGCGAGGTTTTCTTTAAGTGGCGCAGCCGATCCTTTATCTCGATAACCGCGCAGGTGTAGACTATCGCCCGATAAATCAATATAAACCTGGGCCTCATTTCGATGGATATAAGCATTGATGCGTATGTCCGGTTGCTTCACTGCCACAGCAGGACGACTCGCAGTAGACTCTTGAAAAAAATCAACGACTGCATCTTTAATCTTTAGCGCTGCATAATGGTTATGGGTAATATTTGAGTGCGATACATTCACGTCTACCGCAAGTGTATTCGTCGCATCCATGTGTGCATTCCAATGAATAGCTTTAATTCCGTCATAAAGTGCTTCAGGTGAATTTGCGGGAAATTGGGCCATTGATAAGAACACACGATTTGCAATACGAGACCATAAACAGACTCGATAGGCGGCTTCGATGCCGTCTTCAAAAAAAGCACCTGAACGAGCTTCTTTGACATTGCAAATATTCAGTGATCGCAGTTCATCTGCCAGTAAGGCTTCCATTCCTTTCGGAGTGCTTACAAAAAATAGGTGTTGTTTTGTCATTCTTTTGTTCATTAGCTAATAATAAATGAAAAATTATAACACAAGGTATAGTGTTGATTTTTGTTTGGCGTGAGTGTCGGCTTAATTGAATATTTGTAATGAATGAGCACTTAAACCTTTGATATTTAGTGGTTTAAGTGGGTAAAGAATATTTTTGATTCCTCGCTTCATTGGCTTGTACAATAATTCAATTCTCGCTAGAATCGTGCGCTGACTGATTAAAGGTTTCACTGATAATAATTGAGCGTAATACCGTAGGCAGATAACAATGTTGTTTCCCCGAAATTTTTCTTTTTCTAAATATTTCAATAAAATATCTATTGTTAATTATAATATTGAATTGAAAGCACAGAGTCCTTTTAAACGCCTAAAAAAAAATTTAATAAGAAGAAATTCAAAGTTTCTATTGGTGGCATCAATAAGTGCGGCAGTCATCGTTATTCTTGCTGTTGGGGCAGTGTTATACAAGCAATATTTCTCGAAGACCATCGCAGATAATGAAAAAATAAAATGGAGTTTACAAGAAAAAGAACGTTTGCTTGAGCAAGCGCATGCAGACCTTGCGCAAGTTCAGCAACAAATTGCTGTATTAGTTGAAGGGCGTATTCCGAAATTGCGACCTTTAGTCTATGACCAGACTATTTCAATATCTGAGCGCTATGTTCGCGATGTTATTTTTACCCGAACCGGCTTAAAGTCGTCAGATAGAGTTTTTGAATTTCGTGTTGTTTTGGAAAATGACTCTAACTGGATGGTGACTCCCCAAGTGCAAATTTTATTGTTTAATGATATTGGGATTCAAGTTGGGGTGCGTACACTCACTCATCATTTAGCGACGAACCAAGCTAACGCTTCACCACTTATGGCTGGCGAAGTGCGTATCTATTCTTCGACAATACCGCTTAATAAACAGCGAGAAGCGCCACGTTATTTTCTATTTGAATTTCATGATACATAGATTTTGTATCTAGTATCGACCTTTTGATTTAGAAATGTAATTTGAAAGTTGCTGTGATTCTTGATTCATGCGTAATAAATTACGATGAGTGATACGGAATAGGGCGCGCATTACCTTATATACAATGATAGGATGCTTAACCAGTAGTGACTCAAACGCATCAGGTTCTAAGGTATAAACAAGTGCATCATCAACAGCTTTTAGCGAAGCTGTTCTAGGTTTTCTATCAACAAATGCCCGAGTACCCGCGCATTCGCCCTTGGTCATGGTATATACGGTTGTTTCATTGGTGTCTTCAGAATCAACCACTGCAAGATGGCCTTCGATGAGAATAAATAGCGTGTTATTTTTTTCATTTTGCTTAACAATGCAATCATCTTTCTTTAACCGGTGAGCCCCCATTTTATTGGCAAGTACTTCACATTCTTCCAGTGTTAGTTCTTCACCGAGCGTAGAATTTTGCACCTGTTTACTGATGGCTGCTACTGTCATTATTTTCTCCTTTAGAGGCCATGTTGGGTGTTTCTAGGAGCCTGTCCGAGAACAAACTCCTAGGATTCACAAATATGAATAATGAAGTACTAAAGCAAAAAAAGAACCGTTTTACAAGGCATGAAATTTAGTCAAATAGTCTTATAAACTATATTGAATTCAATCGTTTGTAACCGGTTAATAATATAAATGGACTTGGGGCTGGCATTTGTTCGGATTTAATATCGACAAACCCGACTGAAGACATAATGCTTTCCATTTCTTTCGTCGAGTATGAAGAGCCGCCGACCGTGTTAATGATTTGGTTTACTCCAATCAGCGCAGCTAGTTGAGGGCCGCGTTTATCGGCACTGAGTAATTGCTCCTGAATCATGATGACGCCATCTTTGTTCATAGAGTCATAACACTTACGTAATAATTTTTTGATGTTCTCAGGTGATTCCTGGTTAGTCATCGACGATAACAGCATCGCATCGTTTGCGTGACCGAGACTATCTGAATTGTAATCTCCCGGTCGTAGTTCAACCCTTTCTTGCATTCCAAATTGCGCAACGATTTCTTTAGCAATCTCTAAATTTTGGGCTCTATCCATGGCTACTGCATTCAAGCCTGTATAACGCTCACAGAATTTTACTGAAAAAGTAGAGGGGCCACAGCCGACATCCATTAGCATTTTTTTACCACTAAGATCTATCATACCTGTTAATACGTCAGCCTGAGAGAGCGCACGATTGTGCATACCCATCATATAATCACGTGTTTCTTTATCACTATACTCCTGATGCATTAGTGCGGAGGGGGTACCTGTTTTAACCGTGTCGTATAATCCGCCCCAGGCTTCGTACCAGTTTTCAAACATGTATACAATGCCGCCTTGGTAAAATTTACTGGAGTTTGTGAGGAAGGTCTGGCCGAATTGATTGTTGCTAAATACCTCTCCATCTCTGTTCAAAAAGTCCATAGAAACCAATGCGCTTAATAAGGCACCAAGACAGCGTTTATCAGAGTCTGTTTCTCGCTGCAGAGTGTCTAAATCCTTTGATTTCCCATCAAGTAAGTTGAATATATCGAGACGGTTTGCGGCATGTAATACACAGGATTGCCAGTATCCTGAAGCGACTTGCATCACTTTCATAGGGTCCATGCCGTCGGGTAAACCCCAGCTACCGTTGTTTTGATCTTTGTCCCATGAATTTGACATTTAAGTTCTCTTTATCGTTTGTTAAGAATGAAGTAACGACTTAGCGTGGTTAGATGTTGCCTCAGATCCAGGCGTTTTCGCACGGAAAGAGCACCGATTGAGCACGAAAACAACACAGATAGGGAGCACAAGATAATGCGCTGAGTAGTTACCGTATGAAAAACTATTTGGATGATACTTCATTTTTGCGCCTTGTGCAGCCCGTAGAATAGCAAATGTTAATACGATATTAGGCTCCTAGGAGGCTGTTCTCGGACAGTCAAGGTGCGTGTTAGTTTATATTACCCTATATCGTATTAGTGGATTTAACCTTGGATTATTTTTTCCAAGTGTTCGATATCGTTGAGTAGCTGCCATTTACCGCCACCTTCGTGAACACGAGTTTGCCAATTAGCGACGCGGTTGAGATAGTCGCGTGGATCGATATTATCTGAACGAAGCTTGGTGACATTTAGTGCTACCACTTTCACTTCCACCAATGGTATTGAGAAATCTCGAACATGGCCTTTAACGAGGTCTTCTTCAAGATCAGAAAAAATTAAGATATATTTATTTTTTGCCCCTGTTTCATGCAAGTATTCTGATGCTTGCAATACGCCCCCGGTTATATCTGTGTAGGAACTGCTTTTTACATTTTTTACAAATATATCTACTTTGCGTTTGAAGGCGCGCTTTTGCTCATTCACAACACTTGGTCGGGCATCAAAAGTGACTTTTGAAATCAGATCTTTTTCACTAAAGCTGCCACTGTCGATTCTTGCTATAGCTAATGAATCTCCTGCATCCAAGGTGGCTAATAAATAGTTGATGATTATTTTCGCTTTATCCAGTTCTTGGGTGTAGGTGCCGGAAGTATCAAGTAGCATATATACCGCTTTGTTTTGTGACGGTGGTTCACTGCAAGCGGTAATACTAAAAATAAGTAGGCTTAATAAAATGATGCGTTTCATAATAATTCTCCTTTACGAGTTTTTAAGAGTGTATGGTTTCAATATCTGGATCAATGGATTTTGTTTTTCGATGATTAAAAAGCTTCTCGATTTGCAATGGGATAAAAATAACCACGTCGTAGAGTGTGTTGATTATTTTCCCGACTCTAAAAAATAAATTGGCCAGCACGCGTATCGAGAAGGCCAATATTTGTATGCTGTGATACATAATGATTCCCATAATAGTGCGTAAGCCTTGAATGAATGACTCTAATGGGATGGCAATAAAGGCGAGAGTAAATGGTAAAATAAATCCCAGAATCATTTGTCCAATCGAAGGTATCCATCGAAGTTCGGCTTCAACGACTGCTGCCCCCGCGAGTGACTGGCTTAAGGTTTCCCGGTCTAAGGCAAGTAGGTCACGCATATAAGCTAATGATGCTTCTACGCTTGCAAGTATCGTTAGTATTGATAGCGTGATAATCAACATGCGACGCCGCATTTTGTCGTCCATTGAACCGATGATTGGAAATAAATGAGTGATGCGTAAAGATTCCATGAGAAATATTCCCATTGCAATTTCAAGCATTATTATAACGAGTGCGGCCACATCGGATGTTTTCATTGGGCCTAGTTGACTAGTACCACCGACCATTTCAGACATTGGTAAAGCAATAAGCTGGAAATTAATAATACCGCCTAGGGTAGCGATGATTAGTATTAAAGTAGAAATAGCAAATTGAGTCATTGATGATGAGCTGAGTGTTCGACAAATTATTTCATCGTGGTTTCTGATTTGTTCGTATTTTTCCATTTGCTGATCTATGATTTGACTGCGCTTATCCAGGCCATCAATATTTTTATCAATGCTATGCAGGCTTTGGGAAATTGTTCTCCAATTGGGGAGCATGTTTTTTAAGATCGTATGACGCGATAAAGAAGTTTTTCGAAATTCATTTAAGGTTTCTTTGTAAGCACTTTCTAGTGTTTTTTGGATATGGCTTAATACCTTTGCAACACTCGCATCACCATTGTTATTGGATAAGACGGCGATGCTTTCAATGGCGTCTAACCAGGCGGGTGGTAGTGGAGGAGTTTCGGTTGATTGTTGGAAATCTTCCTCAATTTTTTTAATCGCATCATTTACTTTGCGCTGGGTTGCTGGGTAACCACTGAGGTCTTTGGCGACCATCGCATTCACTCTGTGAAATTCTCGTTCAATATTTTTTTCAGTGGCTTCACGCGCACTGGATAATAAAACCTCGTTATTGCGTTTACGGATATTAGTGGCCAATATATTAAGCGACCGGTAAAAATGTTTGAGTGAAACTCTGAGCGCTTGTGTTGTCGCAAAGACCAGTTGATGCACTAGGTCACGCGCGAGGTACATTGATGTTACAGTGAGTAATAGCCAGATTGTGAGAGAAACTGGCATGCTGTCATTCCAGAGTAATAGCAGGTTTTGATTCATTTCGTATACCTCAAATATTAAGCAAGCAGCGATAAAACGGCAAAGAATATTTTCTTTGGTGGCTTATTTATATCAGTTGCAGGTAAAAACTTTGTGAAAAGGACTTGTTAATATCACTGAAGTAGAGAGGGCGAGATTTATTACCGAGTTTAGCCGTGCATTATTTCATTGATTTGCGCATTTTTTGGAAGGTATTTTGCACTCTTTCATCTTTTATATTGGGGTCTTCACTAGGGATGGATTTTTCAATTTCGGCAGATAAAGCAGATGCTAGGGAATTCCCCGCATATTCAGTGCGCAAAAGTCGTTTTTGCAGTTTAGCAATGAGTTCAGCGTATGTTTTATGGTTTGCAGCAGTTTGCGCATTTTCTTTTTTTGACAGGTAATAGGCATCTTTGAATTTTAATAAGTCTTCATTTGATTTTTTGATTTCATCAATTTGAGCATATGCGATATCAAGATTTTCGTTTTGGATATTGAGTTCCATTTCGAGGGCTTTTATTCTCTGTTTTGCGGTCTTGATAGATGCTTTTCCACGTCGACAATTCGATTCTGCCGTTGCCCATGCGACGATGAGAAAAATACTACAGATTATCCAGATTGTGATGGTTACATATGACATATATTTAAGATTACATTTAGTCGGCTTGTATCAGTAAACTGGCGGTATAACATGTGCACGCATAGGGATATTTCGGCATAGATGGTCGATTTCTTTAGCTTAAGAATAACTTCTTACGTGTTTACTACGTTATTTAGTACGCTGTATTACGTATTTTTAATGCTCCTCAAAAATTTAATTAGATTTAATTTATGATAAATATACCCAGAAAAGCAATAACAGTATCCGGTTTGATGTTGTTTGCGATTCTCATGCTGCTCGCGTATTTATTTGGCCCGAATGTTAGCTCAACGAGTTCTGCGGATATCGGCCCTTGGTATAGCGTGGCACCCCCAATATTGGCGGTAATCGTTGCCTTTATGACTCGAAAATTGTTTCTAAGCTTGGGCCTGGCCATACTCGCGGGCGGTATTTTGGCCGTTTATAGATATTCTGCGAGCGTTGCAGATGCATTGTTAAGCGGGCCAGTAACGGCGGTAGGGTATTTATTTGGCGCCATTAGCGGTGGCTGGAATCTTCAAGTATTAGCCTTTGTTTTTATCATTCTATCAATGATATCAGTCATGGTGGTATCGGGTGGATTTGTGGGGGTTGTTGCCTATTTAACACGTTTTACCAAAACACGACGTTCTACTAAATTCATGACCGCTATTATGGGCTTGATTATATTTATAGATGATTACGCAAATACGATGATTGTCGGTTCTTCGATGCGACCGATTAGTGATTTGAGAAAAATCAGCCGTGAAAAGCTTGCTTTTATTATTGATTCTACCAGTGCACCGGTAGCGGGTCTGGCGATTGTGAGTACTTGGATTGGTTTTGAAGTCGGTTTATTTGGTGAGGTTTCAGAATCACTCGAACTGGGGGTGAACGGCTATTCGATGTTTTTTGATGCGATTGCTTTTCGGTTTTATTGCGTGTTGATGTTGCTTTTTGTTTTTATTAATATTTTAAGCCAAAGCGATTTTGGCCCAATGTTGAGCGCCGAGCGCAAGATTCTACAATCCCATGGAAAGCAAACAGCAAACCCGAAAGAAATTGCGGCCTTGAATCGCATTGCGGGCAAACTTTCAAAGCATGCCATCAGCGCCTTATTGCCTTTATTGGTATTGATGAGCACCTTACTGACGGGCTTGTGGTGGGACGGAGGAGGGTTTGTGAAAATGCAAACCAATAGCTTTGCTTGGTTATATCCTACCGTATGGTTAGATGTGATTGCGAATACAAAAAATAATACCAGCATTCTTGTTTTAGCGTCGTTTTTTGGCTTGCTTACCGCTGGTCTGTGTGCGGCAGTTGTTTCAAAAATCAAGCTTGCACAGATCAGATTAGCGATGTTTGCGGGCTTTAAAGCCGGCCTTCTTCCCGCCGCCATTTTAATTCTAGCGTGGGCACTTAAATCGAGTTGTGATGACTTAGCAACGGGAGAGTTTTTGGCCGCAAGCATGGGTCAAGCGGTATCGCCCTTTCTATTCCCTTTTTTGGTTTTTTTGACCGCAGCGATTGTTTCATTTGGTACCGGAACAAGTTGGGGAACCATGTCTATTTTAATTCCTACTGCTATCCCTGTGGCCTATGCGCTTGATGGAAATACCTATGGCCTGATAACTATCATCAGCCTGGGTGCGATATTGGATGGGGCGATATTCGGTGACCATTGCTCGCCAATATCGGATACGACTATTATGAGTTCTATTGCGAGTTCATGTGATCATATTGAGCACGTACGCACGCAATTACCCTATAGTTTATTGGTGGGATTGATTGCCATGTTATTCGGTTATTTACCCGCTGCGTTTGGGGTTTCACCGCTAATATGTTTTGCCTTTGCCATTGCAATATTAAGTATCGTATTTTTCTTTTTGTCGAAGAAGGTCGTTGTTTAAGAAGGCGAGTGAAAGGATGAATAAGACTTAATGGCTACGGGATGTTGTATACCGTAGCCAAAAAGTGAATGATGCAGATTTAGAATGTAGCGACGAATTCTAAGTTAATGGCATCTGAGTCAGCTCCATCTACACCACCTAAGGCTTTTAAGTCTGTATATTCTGCGAGTACAGTTAGGTTTTTGGCTAAGGCATAAGAAACTGCTCCAGTTATGCCAGTAGTTGACTCTGATCCTGCCGCAGCCCAGCTTATAGTCTCATAACGAACAGTCACGCCGAGATCATCCATAATCATGTAATTCAAAGTCGCGCCAATAGCAGAATCCACCGCATTTTCCGCACCGAGGTATTCCACGCCGATTATCGCGCCGAAGTTTGAATAAGTCGCGTTAATATCATAAACGTTACCGGCACCACCTTGCTGGGTTACATAGCCTGCTTCAAGATCAAGACCTTCCATGGGTGTTAAGTTTAAAACAGCGGCGACTGAATTTTCATCCAAAGCAGTTGTCCCGGTGTTATCTTGCAGGCCGAGATCGTTAAGTCCTGCGACGGTTAATGAACCCATGCCCATGAGATCAACTGCGGCAGCAACACCCGCTAAATTATTTCCGTAGAGGGCTGTTTGGCCATCGAGAATACCCCAGATTTGACCTTTAGTAATTTGGTACATGCCAGGTGCATCTTCCGCCTCCCAACCGATGGGGTTATTAAATACACCGCCTAATACGGTAACCATTGGTAAGCCGGTATAGGCAAAATAGGCTTGCTCTATAATCCCTGAATCGGC